>JAQGKA010000173.1 GCA_028290355.1 Tardiphaga sp.
GATGGACCTTGAAGAGCGCGCGCTGACTTGCTTTGATTGGGTTCATGAGCACAACCCTGATCGAGGTTCGACCGGCCAAAGCTGCGGATGCGTCCGCGGTGGCGTCCACCCATGACGAAGCCTGGCGTTCGGCCTATCAAGGTCTGATCCCCGGGCCGGAGCTGGAAAAGCTGATCAACCGTCGCGGCCCGCAATGGTGGGATTCAGCGATCCGCAAGGGCAGCCGCGTCAGTGTGCTGTGTTTCGGCGACAAGGTCGCTGGCTATGCCAATTACGGTCGCAACCGCGCCCGCAGCCTGCATTTCGAAGGCGAGATCTACGAGCTCTATCTGCGGCCTGAGTTCCAGGGCCTCGGCTTCGGCCGCCGCCTGTTCACCTCCGCCAAGCGCGACCTCGTGCAGAGCGGGCTGAAGAGCATGGTGATCTGGGCGCTGTCGGACAATGAAGGCGCGACAGAGTTTTACCGCGCCCTCGGCGGCCGCATGGTGGCTCGCTCGTCGGAACGTTTCGGGCCGAAGTCGCTCGACAAGGTGGCGTTCGCCTGGACCAATTGAGTCGCCGAACGCACGGATATCCGGTAGACGATCCCCCGAATCGTTCATTCGTCCACCACAATCAACTTTCTGGAGTTCCCGATGCGCATTGACGCAGTAAAGCTTGGCGTCAACCCGCCGCATGACGTCAACGTCGTCATTGAGGTGCCGGTTGGCGGCGAACCCATCAAATACGAGATGGACAAAGACGCCGGCACGCTGGTGGTCGATCGCTTCCTCTACACCTCGATGCGCTATCCCGGAAATTACGGTTTCATCCCGCACACCTTGTCCGGCGACGGCGACCCCTGCGACGTACTGGTGGCGAACACCCGCGCCATCGTGCCGGGCGCGGTGATGAGCGTGCGCCCGGTGGGCGTGCTGCTGATGGAAGACGAAGCCGGCCTCGATGAGAAGATCATCGCGGTGCCGTCGTCTAAGCTGACGCAGCGCTACGACAAAGTGAAGAACTACAGCGACCTGCCCGAAATCACGCTGCAGCAGATCCAGCACTTCTTCGAGCACTACAAGGATCTCGAGCCTGGCAAGTGGGTCAAGGTGGTGCGCTGGGGCGATGCCGCGGATGCCCACCAGTTGATCCTTGAAGGCATCGAACGAGCCAAGGCCGCGAAGGCCTGAACGCCCCAAACAAGCAGCGCGAGGGCCTGAGCTTTCGATGCGCCGACTGGTCAGACTGATCCGCAACGTGGTTTGGCTGGTGGTTCTGACCGCCGTTCTCGTTGTCGGCGTGGTGCTGTTCAACGTCTATCATCACGGCTCGCGGCAATTGCAGGTCTCGGCCGTGCCGCGGGTTGCTGTCGATGAACAGGCCGCCGCGGCGCGCCTCGGAGCCGCGATCCGCTTCAGGACTATTTCGGATTTTTCCAATCCCGATCAGGCTGCCGACGCGCTACGTGGCATGCAGGCCCATATCGCCGCCAGCTTCCCGGCATTTCACGCCGCCGCAAAGCGCGAGATCGTCGGCGGCTACAGCCTGCTCTACACGTGGGCAGGCTCCGACCCCGCCGCCAAACCGATCGCCCTGCTGGCGCATCAGGACGTGGTGCCGATTGCGCCCGGTACGGAAAAAGACTGGCAGCAGCCGCCCTTCGCAGGCGCCGTCAGCGACGGTTTCATCTGGGGCCGCGGTTCGTGGGACGACAAAGGCGATCTGTATTCGATCCTGGAAGCCGCCGAGCAACTGGTGAAGCAAGGCTTTCGGCCAACGCGCACCATCTATTTCGCCTTTGGCCATGACGAAGAGGTCGGCGGGCGCGGCGCCACGGCGATTGCGGCCTTGCTGGCCTCACGCGGCATCAGGCTCGATTTCGTGCTCGACGAAGGGCTGCTGATCGCCGACGGCATGCTGAAGGGCCTCGACCGGCCGCTGGCGCTGATCGGCGTCGCGGAAAAGGGCTACGCCACTCTAGTGCTGACGGCCCATGGCACCACCGGCCACTCCTCGCTGCCGCCGCGCGACACCGCCATCGGCCTGATGAGCAAGGCGTTGGTTCGTCTTGAGGACAACCGGCCACCGATGCGGATCAACGATACCGTGGCCGAGATGCTTGCCACCGTCGCGCCGGAAATGGACGCATTTAACCGCGTCGTGCTGACGAATCTCTGGCTGTTCAAACCGCTGCTGCTGCACGAATTCGAAAAGTCCGGCCCGAGCGAAGCCAATGTGCGCACCACCACGGCGCTGACGATCTTCAATGCCGGCGACAAGGACAATATGCTGCCGGGTAATGCGGAGGCCACGGTGAATTTCCGCCTGCTGCCTGGCGATACGCAGACAAGCATCGCCGATCACACCCGCCGCATCGTCAATGATGACCGCATTTCCATCGCGCCCGCTCCGGGCAATACCGATCCGCCGCCGATGACGGCAACGGATACGCCGTCCTATCGCGCGCTGAACCGCACCATTCGCGAGATATTTCCCGATGTCGTGGTCGCGCCCGGCCTGATGATCGCCGCCACCGACTCGCGGCACTACACGAACGTTGCCGACAACATCTTCCGCTTTTCGCCGGTGCGCGCGACGGCGGAAGACCTGAAGCGCTTCCACGGCACCAACGAGCGCCACAGCATCGCCAACTATGCCGACATGATCCGGTTTTATCGCAGGCTGATCGAGAACGCCGCAAAGTAAGTAAAGGTGCTACACCTGCGGCACCGCCAGCCCGTGGATGGCGCAGGCGGCGCGCAGCGTATTCACCAGCAGGCACGCCACCGTCATCTGGCCGACGCCGCCCGGTACCGGCGTGATCGCGCCGGCAACTTCCAGCGCTTCCTGATAGGACACATCGCCGACCAGTCGCGTCTTGCCGCCGTCGCCGGGCAGGCGGTTGATGCCGACATCGATCACGGTCGCGCCGGGCTTGATCCAGTTGCCGCGCACCATCTCCGGTCGACCGACAGCGGCATAGACAAGATCGGCTTGCGCGCAGAGCTTTGCCAGATCGCGCGAGCGCGAATGCGCGATGGTGACCGTGGCGTTTTCGTTGAGCAGCAATTGCACCAGGGGACGGCCCACCAGATTGGAGCGGCCGATCACGATGGCGTTCATGCCTTCGAGCGAGGCGTGCACGCTCTTGGTCAGGATGATGCAGCCGAGCGGCGTGCAAGGCGACAGCGCCGGCAGCCCGCCGGCGAGACGGCCGGCATTGTTGGGATGCAGGCCATCGACGTCCTTGGCGGGGTCGATGGCGTTGATGATGGTTTCTGTATCGAGCCCCTTCGGCAGCGGCAGCTGCACCAGGATGCCGTGCACCGTCGGATCGCGGTTGAGTTTGGTGATCAGCGCCAGCAGGTCGGTCTGCGCGACATCGACCGGCAGCACATGCTCGAACGACGCCATGCCGGCGGCCTGGGTCTGCTTGTGCTTGCTGCGGACATAGACCTCGCTGGCGGGATCGCTGCCGACCAGTACCACCGCGAGGCCGGGCGTGATGCCGTGCTCGCGTTGTACCCGCGCGACTTCGTCGGCGACGCGGCCGCGCAGTTCGGCGGCAATGATTTTTCCATCGATGATGCGAGCGGTCATATCAGGTCCTGTCGCTGGATTCGTCGGATTTGGCGGCGGTGAGTTTGCGCAACATTTCACCCAGTTTTGCGGGATCGCCATCGACGGCGATCTGCTTCAGCCGCGACGTGGTGCCCGACAACACCCGCACGTCGCGCTTGCGCACGCCGAGCGCCTTGGCGAGCAGTTCGGTGACGGCGCGGTTGGCTTCGCCGCCTTCGGCGATGGCGCGGACCCGCACCTTCACCACGGCGCGACCGTTGGCCATGGTCTCGATCCCGTCGATGTCGTCGCGGCCGCCGCGCGGCGTCACCCGCAGGGCGACGCTGATCCCTTCAGTGGAATACCGCCAGGGATCTGCCACGCCGCGATCAGTAGACGTTGGGATAGATGTAGTAGGTGATGATCCGCTGCAGGAACATGATGATCAGGATCAGCACGATCGGCGAGATGTCGAGGCCGCCGAGGCTCGGCAGCGACCTGCGAATTGGCGCCAGCACCGGTTCGGTGATCCGGAACAGGAATTCGGCGATGGCGGCGACGAACTGGTTGCGGGTGTTGACGACGTTGAAGGCGATCAGCCAGGACAGGATCGCCGAGGCAATCAGCAGCCAGACGTAGAGATCAAGAACGATCAGCACGATATCGAGGACGGCTCGCATGGCGGGGATGGCTCGCGGGGTTGGTCGCGGATTCGACTGCCCGGTAAATATCGTTTCGGACCCCCGCAAACAAGGGAACTTCCCGGCAAAACGACTCGGAAAACCGGCTATTTGGGTCGTTCTTGACTTGCCGTTAACAGGGATTGTAAATGGCGGCGATTGCTGACCGGGCTCGCGCAAGCGCCCGGTTCGCATCGGGGCCATAGCTCAGCTGGGAGAGCGCGTCGTTCGCAATGACGAGGTCGGCGGTTCGATCCCGCCTGGCTCCACCACGCTTCGCCCCCGGGCTACGCACGGCGCAACCTTCCAGCTGCAGGTGAAACGTGTCCGGCGAAGCCCGCAGGGCGAAAACGGGCTGCTATTCCGCGGCTTCGGGTAGGGACATATCGCTCGCTGCCAGCAGCGGTGTCCTTGCCAGCCAGTTATCGAGAAATTCCTTCAGCCACGCCCGCTCCGCCACATCGTGGATCGCGCGGCGGGTGAAATGATCGGCACGCGGGCGCGCGCCCGGCAGCGCCAGCCGCTCGTGGCCGCGCGTGGTCCAACGATGCATCATTGCGGTGGTGACATCGGGGTGAAACTGGAAGCCGAACGAATGGCCGGCGCGAAACGCCTCCACCGGAAAGTCGCTACCCTCCGCCAGCAATTCGCTGCCGATCGGCAGCTCAAAACCCTCGCGATGCCAGTGATAGACGTGATCCGGCCACTGCGCGCAGATGGCGTGGCCCGCGGCGGTTGGGCGAATGGGGTAGTAGCCGATCTGGGCGCGGCCGTCGGGATGCGGCGCGACCCGTGCGCCCAATTGCACCGCCAGCATCTGTGCGCCCAGGCAGATGCCGAGAAACGGCCGGTCTTCCTTGAGCGGCACGGAGATCCAGTCGATCTCCTGGCGCACGAAATCGTCGGGATCGTTGGCGCTCATCGGCCCGCCGAAAATCACCGCACCAGCGTGGCCGTCCAGCGTCTTCGGCAGCGGATCGCCGAAGCGCGGGCGCCTGATGTCGAGGGGATGGCCAAGTAGCCGCAACGCGTTGCCGACACGGCCGGGGGTCGACATTTCCTGATGCAGGACGATCAGCACCGGCCGGATGTCTTGCGTCTTTTCTTCCTGCAGTCTCATCAGACGGAATCAAGCCTTGCGGTCCATGATCTCTGTTGATTCTGCAAGCAAATCGCGGGCCAGAAGTGGAGTATGGCCGCTTGCCCCGGCACGGCTATTTTAGATCCGGCGCAGCTGCAGGCGGGCGACCGCGCTGGCGATAAAGCCCCGTGGGAAAAATCGCAGCAGGAAAGGCACCATCTTGATGCCGAACCCCGGCAGCACCGTGCGCTTGTTGGCCATCAGACCGCGATATCCGAGACGCGCGACCTCCGCAGCTGACACGTTCAAGATTGCCGAATCGAGGCCCGGCTCGAAACCGGCGCGCTTCTGGAATTCCGACGACACCGGCCCAGGGCACAGCGCCGTGACGCGCACGCCGCGCGGGCCAAGCTCCTGATGCAGCGCCTCGGTGAACGACAGCACATAGGCCTTGCTGGCGTAATAGACCGCCATACCAGGTCCGGGCAGGAAGCCCGCAATCGAGCTGACATTGAGGATGCCGCCGCCAGTGCGGACCAGGCTCTCGGAGAAACGCAGCGACAGATCTGTCACCGCGCGGACATTGACGTCGAGGATGCTGAGCTGCTCGGTGCGATCCATCTCGATCGCTCTGCCGAACATGCCGAAGCCGGCATTGTTGATCACGAACTCGACCTCGACATCGGCGGCAACGAGCGCGGCGGCGATCTGGTCGCAGGCGTCGTGTTGTTCGAGATCGCAGGGAATGATGATCGGCGTGGCGCCGCCTCCCGCGACGATTTCGTCTGCAAGCACCTGGAGGCGGTCGGCGCGGCGCGCCACCAAAGCGACGCGATGCGCATGCGATGCGAATACGCGGGCCAGTTCAGCGCCGATTCCCGCCGAGGCACCGGTTATCAACGTCACGCGCTCAGTCACAATGCGATGCTCTTGAAATGATGTACACGACACGACTACGGCAGTACGGAACAACCATAGGCCTTAATAGGGATAGCCATCGTCTGCAAGTCGGAATGCCCACCGGGATACCGGTAATACTAGTTCCACAAGAGCAGCCAGTCTGTAAAACAATATCAGTACACTATTACAGTTCGGTCATGAGAAGGGATCGTCGAGCGAGCATCAGGCCAAGCGAGACCGAAGCCATTCAGATCGCTGCATCCGACGTAGCCGCGCCGCCGGCGCTCCGGCGTTTCAACTCGATGCGGTCGCGCGACGACACGCCGAGTAGATCGGCGGCACGCCAGACGACGTTTTCCTCGAATTCGGAGACCTTGCCGTCGGCGTAAACAAGCTCCCACATCATCTCGACGATGCGGATGCGGCCTGCTTCATCCACTGCGCGCATGATCACACTGGTGAAATGGTAGAGATCGACCGCCTCGCCTTCGACGAGCGTCGCCGCGGCGATCAGCTTGTCTGCGGTGCCGGGGTCGAGCCCGAACCGCGTCTCGATCAGGCTGTGCAGCTTGCTCTTCTCCACAGGGGACGGCTCGCCATCCAGCGAGATGACATGGATCATCAGGGCCGTGGCGGCGAGACGGTATCCGGTGTCATCGAAAGCCTGATTTTCGTGCGCGCCGGGCGATACGACGTCGGCAATGAACTCGCGTAATTTTTCGAACATCAATGGTCCAACCAACAGTCGATTTGTGCGCCCTATGGCGAAGACAGCCTTCACTTTGTGGCCTGAAAAAGGAACGTGTGCAATGCACGCGGGTTCCCGGTCGTGGGATTACGGTTAAGTAATCGCACGTTTGGCAGGCCGTTTAAGGGATTTCATAGACCAGCATCTTGTCGGCGATGCCGCGCAGCGCCGCGTGCTTCTGGATCGGGGTGATCGACGCCTTCTGCAGGATAGCCTCCACCGCATGCGCCGATATCACCGGGCCGGTGACATGGATCGCCTGCGAGGTCGACAGGCCCTGCACCCTGGCTGCGATGTTGACGGTCTGGCCGAAGTAATCCTGCCGCTCGTTCAGCATCACTGCAAGGCACGGTCCTTCGTGGATGCCGATTTTGACCACGAGATCCTTGGTGCCGCGCTCGTCGTTCAGCCTTTCCATTGCGGCGCGCATCCGCAGCGCTGCGGCAAGCGCCTGTTCCGGCCTGATGAATGTTGCCATGACGGCATCACCGATGGTCTTCACCACCGCGCCGGCTTCCGAAGAGATGATCTCCAGCAGCGCATGGAAATGCGCGCGCACCAGGTCGAAGGCGGCGAGGTCGCCGACCCGCTCATACAAGGCTGTCGAGCCCTTGAGGTCGGTAAACAGGAAGGTCAGCGAGGTGATCTTGAGCCGCTGGTCGATGTTGAGGTTGTCGGCCTTGTAGACGTCGCGAAACGTCTGGTTGGTGAGCATCCTTTTGGCGGTGAGGAACGGCTTGCGCTTGCCGATCAGGTGATGGAGCCCTTCGGCCGCAACGAACACCGACGGCAGCACCCGCACCTCGGTCTGGTTGTCGAGCGACAGCCGCAGCGGCCCCGGCCGCATCGTGATGGTGCCGGTCGGCGCATGCACCCGGTTGTAGATCAGCGACAGATGCTCGCGCTCCTTCGTTGGTTCGCCCTGCACGTCGATGAACTGCGCGGCATGAGTCACCGGCTCGAACACGATGACGAACTCCGCCGGCAGTTGCAGCGACATCACCGCCTTTTCATGCGCCGGCAATTCCATCGCATCGAGCGTCACCTCGTCGGTGAGCGATGCGAACGACTCGCGGTTCAGATCGACGCCGGAGCTCCAGAACACCTGCTTGAAATATTCCCACAGCGGCAGCGTGTTGGGATCGTGCGCGGCGATGCGCCGGACCCGCGGCGCCACCGTGAAGGCGACCTCGACCTGCTCGTCCACCGACGCCTCGTAGCCGCAGGCGCAGAGCCCGCAATGATAGTCGTCGTGACGCAGCGATTTCAGCGTGCTGTGGGCGTCGAGCACTCCGCTGCACCCCGGGCACAGCACGTTCCAGGTCAGATCGAACAGGCCGAGCCGCGAGGCATGCAGAAAGCCGGAGATCACCCGCTCCTCGTTGAGGCCGGTGGCCGCCGCGAAGTCCAGCACGTTGATGCGGTTGAGCTGATGGTCCTCGCCCTCGGCGATCAGCCGCTCGATCGCCTCGGCCACCGCCGGATCGGTCGCCTGCCGCAACGTCGCAAACTGTGCCTGGATATCGCTCATGCCGTGAGTTTAGGCCAAATCCGCGACGCATCCAAGACAAGTGAAAGGACGCGCGGAGAGGCCTCGGAGCTCAGCGCCGTTCGATGCGGAACATCGGCGAGCGATCGGGCTGCGTCGTTACCACGCCAATCGGCATCACCGGCTCGGTCTCCAGCAGTTTGACGCGGAACGCGCTGACGATCTTGGCCAGTGCCAGCGTCGCCTCGACGAGGGCAAAATGCGCACCGATACAGACCCGTGCGCCGACGCCGAACGGCAAATAGGCAAAACGATCCGGCGGCGGCGCGCCCGGCATGAAGCGCGACGGCATGAAGGCATTAGGGTCACGCCACAGCTTTTCGTGCCGGTGCAGCAGCCACGGCGCGATCAGGACCACATCGTTTTTGGCAACCGCCATCCCGCCCAACGTGTCCGGACCGGCGGCGGCGCGTGCGATCAGGAATGCCGGTGGATACAGCCGCATGGTCTCGTCGATCACCGCGCGGGTGAATTTCAGATGTTCGATATCCAGCGCGCCGTTCGCGCTGGCTGCTTGCGCTTCGTCGGCAAGCTGCTGCTGCGTGCCCGGATCCAGTGCCAGCACATACAGCGCCCAGAACAACGCCGTCGCGGTGGTCTCGTGACCGGCAAGGATCATCGTCGCCACCTGGTCGCCCAGCTGCGCGTCGGAAAAGGCCTCGCCGGTTTCCGGGTCGCGCGCGGCGACCATCAGGTCGAACAGGTCGTGGGGTGGCGCGCCCTCATTTTTACCGGCGGCGCGGCGTTCCGCGATCAGCATGGCGATAAAGCGGGTCCAGCGCTTGCGGAAAAAGTGGCGCGAAATGTCCTGCGGCGTCGGCCAGCCCAGCGGCAGCAGCAGATCGAGAAAATGCGGCCGCGCCAGATTCGCCCCGTACTCCATCACGAAGCCGCGCAACGCCTTGCCGTGGCGGGCCATCCCGTAGGAAAACATCGTGCGGCCGGCGATCTCCAGCGTCATCCGCTGCATGATCTCGCGCAGATCGACCGGGCCGCCGGCGGCGCCCTGCAATTCGCCGATAGTCTCGTCGACCGCCGAGATCATGTGCGGCACCAAAGTCATCACCGCGCGCGGCGTAAATGCCGGCGCCAGCGTGCGGCGCTGGTATTTCCAGGTGCGGCCTTCGGCGAGCAGCAGCCCTTCGCCCAGCATCGGCCTGAGCACGCGGATGCCCGCCGGGGTGCGGGTGTAGTTCTCGTAATTATCCACCAGCACATGGCGGATCGCATCGGGGGTGTTGAGAATAAAGCTGGCGTGGCCGAAGAAGCGGCCTTTAACGATATCCTCTTCGTAAGCGCGCTGGCCCCAGGTATCGATCGCGCTTCGGCGCATCGCCGCCATCCGCCCGAACGGACCCATGGTCGCGGACGCCCGCGGCGGGCTCGGCGGCACCAGCGGGGCGCGCGAGGTGGGAACATCGTAGGCTTCGGCAATGCTCATGAAACTCTCGCAGTTCCGAACTGTGACCGGAGCAATACCATGAGATTGGACCGTTAAATCCGGGCGTCAAGAAGGCGCCCGGATTCTGCGGGATTTCAGTCGGTAAACTCGGCAACGGAAATCCGGTTCTCCGCCGCCGGCCAGGCCCGCGCCACGATCCGTTCCTGATTGAACAGCGCCACCACCGATCGGCCGAGTTCCGCGGTGGGGAGCCTGACCGCGGCCAGCGAATCCGTCGGGACGCCGGATTTCACGTCGGTCGGCTCCTTGCCGTCGAGCAGCACGATATCGCGCGGCAGGCCGAAATAGCCGCGCACCCGCGATATCATCACCACCGCGCCGGCGCCGGCATCGGCGGGTCCAAGCGCACGACCCGCCCGCAAATGCACAACATCGGACGAACGCGG
Source organism: Tardiphaga sp. (assembly GCA_028290355.1). Classification (GTDB taxonomy): domain Bacteria; phylum Pseudomonadota; class Alphaproteobacteria; order Rhizobiales; family Xanthobacteraceae; genus Tardiphaga. The sequence goes on from JAQGKA010000173.1 coordinate 10,350, forward strand.
AAATGGCGAACGATAGAAATGCGTGGTCGGCGATCCCGGCGACGTCAGAACGATCTCCAGCGGCCAGCTCGGCTCGACCTGCGCCGACCCCCAGCGGCCATCTATGCTCGTTCGCGAGGTGTGAATTGCTCCCCCGATCCGCTCGCCGGTTTCTGGCGCGACGCGAAAGACCTCAACCGAGGCGTCCGCGACCGGCCGGTTGGTAGGCACGCCGCCGGGCGTGCCAGTGACGAGGCCGCTTAGCATCACAGCCGTTTCCGGCACGATGGCGATGCGCGCGGGCTCGCGGCCGGCGATGAATTTATAGATCTCGCGAAACGCGCGCGGATGAAAGCCGGTCTCGCGATGATCCAGCGCGCCGAGCACGAGATTGGTTGCGCCGCGCAAGGCAGGACCTTCAAAGCTGATCCCGGTCGGCGTGCCCGGCTTGCCAATGAGGCGGCCATCGGGCTGGGCGTATTTGTCGCTGCCGTCGCTCCGCAGCGTCAGGAACGCGGTGCGGTCGGTGACTTCCGACTCGCCCTCGTTCAGCCCGCGCAAGAATGGCCCGCGGCCGTTGAATTCGTTGCCGAGCCCTTCGTCCCAGGCATAGACGCCGTGATTGGGCACGCCGCACAACACCGCATGGCTGACGTCGGCGCCGCCGCCCATCTTGATAAAACTGCGGACCGGATTGCCGCCACGCGAATTGGCGACCAGCGCCACGCGCAGTGCGCCGGTGCGGCGCTTCAACTCGGCGACGGCATCGCCGAGTTCGCGGCGCTGCCGTGTGGTGGAGGACCGGTCTGGCTGCTCCACAGCATCGTCGGTGCGCGCCAGCGGATCGGTAAAATTGATCGCCATCATGCGGTCGCGTGGGATGCCGTTGGATTCCATTCGCCACAGCTGGGTCATCCAGAGCGCGGCGTGGTCGCCATTTCCGTGCACGAACAGGATCGGCGGGATGTCGGGTGATGTTGAGGCCTCGGGGGTGGTCTGCGCCGCGGTGCGGGATCCGACGCTGCTGACCGCCAAGGGCAGCGCCGCAGCGCCCATCAGAATCGTCCGTCGTGATATGCTCATCCTGTGACCTCCCCGAATCTCGTTTTCTCGATGCTACTCGCGCCCGGTAAGCGCAGATAGCAATGCTGCCACTGGACAGCCGGGGAGATTCACAGGCATCACATTGTGATGACCGGCAGGTGACACACCGGCGGGTCGACAAGCTTCGCCAGAACGCGGCAGGAGATGATGACGCAGACGCCGAGACGACCGATGTTCGCTGCCGACAGTGTCGCGGCACCGCTGCGTTTTCCGGTGTTCCGCCGGATCTGGCTGGCCAGCCTGCTGTCCAATCTCGGCCTGATGATCCAGAGCGTCGGCGCGGCGTGGGCGATGACACAGATGACGGCGTCGGCCGACAAGGTCGCTTTGGTGCAGACCGCCTTAATGCTGCCGATCATGCTGATCTCGATGCCGGCCGGCGCCGTTGCCGACATGTATGACCGCCGTATCGTGTCGCTGTTTTCGCTCGTCATCGCGCTGGTAGGGGCCACCGCCTTGACGGTGCTGGACTGGGCCGGCGCGGTGACGCCGAATCTCCTGCTGGCGTTCTGCTTCATCGTCGGCAGCGGGATGGCGCTGTTCGGGCCGGCCTGGCAATCCTCGGTGGGCGAGCAGGTGCCGCCCGAAAATTTGGCATCCGCGGTGGCGCTGAACGGCATCAGCTACAATATCGCGCGCTCCTTTGGCCCGGCGATCGGCGGCATCGTGGTTGCCACCGCCGGCGCGGTCGCGGCTTTTGCTGCCAATGCAGTGCTCTATATTCCGTTGCTGGTCGTGCTTTTCTTGTGGCGCCGCAACAAGGAGGTTTCGCGGCTGCCACGGGAGCGGCTGAGCCGGGCGATCGTCTCCGGCGTGCGGTACATCGCCAACTCGCCGTCGATCCGCATCGTACTGACGCGCACGCTGATTACCGGCATCTGCGGCGGCTCGGTGTCGGCCCTGATGCCGCTGGTGGCGCGCGACCTCTTGCATGGCGGTGCGCAGACCTACGGCATCATGCTCGGCGCCTTCGGCATGGGTGCGGTGATCGGCGCGCTGAACATCGGCGAAGTTCGCAAGCGGCTCAGCGGCGAGGCCTCGATCCGCGCGTGCGCGCTGATCATGGGCGTCGCCATTGCTGTCATCGCAGTGAGCGACGAGCCGGTGCTGACCGCGGCAGCGCTGGTGGTGGCGGGGTCGGTGTGGATGCTGGCGGTGGCCTTGTTCAATATCGGCGTGCAGCTCTCGGCGCCGCGCTGGGTCGCCGGGCGATCGCTCGCCGCGTTCCAGGCCGCAATCGCCGGCGGCATCGCCATCGGCAGCTGGGGCTGGGGCCGTCTCACCGACAGCGTAGGCGTCGAAATGGCGCTGCTGGTGTCGGGCGCGGCGATGTTCGCCTCACCGCTGTTCGGGTTGTGGCTCAAGATGCCACCGATCGGCGCGCGCGACGAGGACGCCGATATGCTGGCCGACCCCGAGGTTCAGCTTCCTTTGACCGGGCGCAGCGGTCCGCTGGTGGTGGAGATCGAATACCGCGTCGATCAGGAGAATGCCCGCGCCTTTCACGGCGTGATGCAGGACGTCCAGCTCAGCCGCCAGCGCAACGGTGCCTATGGCTGGTCGATCGCCCGCGACATCGCCGATCCCGAATTGTGGACCGAGCGCTATCACTGCCCAACCTGGCTGGACTTTTTGCGGCAGCGCAATCGCTCCACGCAGTCCGAACGCGCACTATATCAGCGCGCCGTGGACTTCCATCTCGGCCCCGATCCGATCCGCGTGCGCCGCATGCTGGAGCGCCCGTTCGGTTCGGTGCGTTGGAAGGACGATACGCCGGACCGTGCCGCCAACGAGGTGCTGCCGGTTTCGACGCCCGCGGGCAGCAGCAGCTGACGCTTACTGGCCGTTGTCGGTCAGTACCTTTGCGCAGGCCTTGCCGAGCTTCTCGCGATGTTCTTTCAGACAGGCAAGCACCACCATGTCGCCGTCATTCATCTTGGCGCGGCAGAAGCGGGTGACATCGCGCGCGCAGGCCGACTGATTCATGCCAGCCCCGCTTTGTGCCGAGGCGGCCGAAGCGATCAGCAGAAAAGGAATGATCAAAAGTTTGCTCATGAAATAAGCCTCCCTGGTATTTATTCGGACTGCCGCCGACTCTAAACCGGCGCGACGCCAATCACGAGGTCGTCGCGGTGGATCATTTCGGCGCGGCCGCTGATGCCCAGGATGACCATCACGTCGGGTGAGGAGTGACCCTTGATCTTCTCGGCATCGTCGGCGTCGTAAGCGACGAGGCCCCGGCCGATTTCATGGGTATCCGGTCCGCGCACCACTACGGCGTCGCCACGGGCGAATTGCCCATCGACGCGGATCACGCCGGCCGGTAGCAGGCTCTTGCCGGCGCGCAACGCGGTGACCGCGCCGGCGTCGATGGTCAGCGTGCCCTTCGGCTCCAGTGAACCCGCGATCCAGCGTTTTCGCGCGGTGACCGGATTCGCCGGCGTCAGAAACCAGGTGCAGCGGCCGCCGTCGGCGATCGCCTGCAGCGGGTGTTCGATCTTGCCCGACGCGATCAGCATATGGGTGCCGGCGGTGGTCGCAATCTTCGCGGCCTCGATCTTTGTGTACATGCCGCCGCGCGACAGTTCGGATTCGGCCGCGCCCGCCATCGCTTCGATCTCGGCGGTGACCGACTCCACGATCGGAATCAGTTTTGCGTCCGGATTGGCGCCGGGCGGGGCGGTGTAGAGGCCATCGATATCGGACAGCAGAACCAGCAGGTCGGCCGACGCCATGGTGGCGACGCGTGCGGCGAGACGGTCGTTGTCGCCGTAGCGGATTTCGTTGGTGGCGACGGTGTCGTTTTCGTTGATGATCGGTACCGCGCGCCATTCCAGCAGCTTGGCGATAGTGGAGCGCGCATTGAGATAGCGGCGGCGTTCCTCGGTGTCCTGCAGCGTCACCAGGATCTGTCCGGCGCCGATGCCGTGATGGCCCAGCACCTCCGACCAGATTCGTGCCAGCGCGATTTGCCCGACAGCGGCGGCGGCCTGGCTCTCTTCCAGCTTCAGCGTGCCGCGCGGAAGCTTCAGGCGGCTGCGGCCGAGTGCGATCGAGCCGGAGGAGACGACCAGGATGTCGCGACCATCGGCATGCAGCTTCGCGATGTCGGCGGCGAGCGCCGCCAGCCACGCCGACTTCACTTCGCCAGCTGCGGAATCGATCAGCAGCGACGAGCCGACCTTGATGACGATGCGGCGGAAGTTTTTCAGTTTGGGGCGCGACATGTCCGGGCTTTGGCGGAGGGTTCTTCGTTTAGGCGGCGACGTGGGCTAGTTGGCCAGCGGCGCCCATGGCGCTGTGAGCGCCGCGGACTTCGCCTTGTCCGATACCGGCGCTTCGCCGATCACCTCGACCAATGCGCGCAACGCTTCCTTGACGCCTATTCCGGTCGCGCCCGACATCAGCAGCGGCGTCTTCTTCGACGCGCGCTTCAGCCGTTCCTTCTGTTGCTTCAGCTGCTCCGGCGTCACCGCGTCGATCTTGTTCAGCGCGACGATCTCGACCTTGTTGGCGAGGTCGCCTTCATAGGCATCGAGTTCGGTGCGCACGGTCTTGTAGGCCTTGCCGGCATGTTCGCAGGTGGCGTCGATCAGATGCAGCAGCACGCGGCAGCGTTCGACATGGCCCAAGAATCTGTCGCCGAGGCCGGCGCCTTCATGGGCGCCTTCGATCAGGCCGGGAATATCTGCCAGCACGAATTCGCGGGCATCGACATCAACCACGCCAAGCTGCGGATGCAGCGTCGTGAACGGATAGTCGGCGATCTTCGGCTTCGCCGCGCTCACCTTCGACAAGAAGGTCGACTTGCCGGCGTTGGGCAGGCCGACGAGGCCGGCGTCGGCGATCAGCTTCAGCCGCAGCCAGATCCAACGCTCTTCACCGGTCTGGCCGGGATTGGCGTTGCGCGGCGCGCGATTGGTCGACGACTTGAAGTGCGCGTTGCCGAAACCGCCATTGCCGCCTTCGGCCAGCACGAATTGTTCGCCAAGCTTGGTGAAGTCGTGGATCAGGGTTTCGCGATCCTCGTCGAAAATCTGGGTGCCGACCGGTACCTTCAGCGTCACGGCCTTGCCATTGGCGCCATGGCGGTCCTTGCCCATGCCGTTGGTACCTTTCGGCGCCTTGAAATGCTGCTGGTAGCGGTAATCGATCAGCGTGTTGAGGCCATCGACCACTTCGATGATGACATCGCCGCCGCGGCCGCCATTGCCGCCGCTCGGTCCGCCGAACTCGATGTACTTCTCGCGGCGAAACGCCACGCAGCCGTTGCCGCCGTCACCGGAGCGAATATAAACCTTGGCTTCATCGAGAAATTTCATGACGTATCCGTATCGCAGGGGGGTGGTTGCGGCAACCACTTCATGACAGCGCCATCGCGAAAAGCCCGCATTTGCAGGCCTTGCTGCAGATTCAATCGCGTCCTAAACGACGCACACCGCTGTTAACCAAGTCCCGCCGTCCCAGGCTCTTCCCTACAGGCTGATATAGGCATGTTTGCGACCATTTCGACCGCTGCGGATAACCGCGCTGCCAGGCTGGCTGGTATAGGCCTGATGCTGGCGGGCATCTGCATGTTCTCGTGCGGCGACGCGATCGGCAAATTCCTCGTCGGCACCTATTCGGTCGGTCAATTGATGCTGCTGCGCGCTTGCGCCGCGCTGCTACTGCTGTCGCCGTCGATCTGGCGGCACCGCGCGGAATTCCTGCAGCTGGAGCGTCCGGTCCTGCAGGTCATCCGTGTGGTGCTGTCGACGCTGGAGGTCGCGGCATTCTTCTGGGCGGCGGCCTATCTGCCGCTCGCCGATGTCATCACCTACTACCTGGCGTGCCCGATCTTCGTCACCGCGGGATCGGCGATCTTTTTGCGCGAACCAGTAGGCTGGCGGCGCTGGAGCGCCGTCGTGGTCGGGTTCTGCGGCGTACTGATCGCGCTGCAGCCTTCGGCGCAGACCATCACCTGGCCGGCGTTGATCGCCTTGTGCGGCAGCGCCTCGTTCGCCGCATTGATGCTGATCACGCGCTCGTTGCGCGGCGCGCCGGATGTGGTGCTGGCCACCACGCAGTTCATGGGCACCTTCACTTTCGGCGCGATCCTGACGCCGCTCACCTGGCTGACGCCGTCTCTGCGGGATTTGAGCTTTTTCTTTCTCGCCGGCGGCGTATCGGTAGTGGCGCTGCTTTGCGTCAATCGCTCGCTGAAACTGGCGCCGGCCAGCGTCGTAGTGCCGTATCAATATTCGATGATCATCTGGGCCGTCATGTTCGGCTACGCCGTGTTCGGCGAGTTGCCGTCAGTGGCGACGATCGTCGGCGCCGCGATCATCATCGCCGCGGGGCTCTACATCTTCCTGCGCGAGCAGAAGCTCGGAAAGATCGAAGCCGAAGTGAGTCCGCCGGTGTGATAGTGTCACGGACGACGGACTCCTGTTTCGCTTCTACCGCTCCCGCCTTGTCGAATTGCTCCAGCTTTTCAGCGACGACCAGACGCCGCGGTTGAGCCGGAAGCAATCTACGGGGGTCGATGAGCCGATTGCTTCGAAGCGGTGCAGTTCGACGCCGCTCCACTGGAAGCCGCATTTCTCCAGGATATTTCGCGAGGCCGGATTGGCGACGCGGGCGCCGGAGATCAGGTGCTCGACGTCGAATTCTTCAAACGTGAAATCGATCACCGCGCGTGCAGCCTCGGTGGCAAAGCCCTGGCCCCAGTGATCGACGCCGAGCCAGTAGCCGAGCTCCGGCGTCTCAGGCGCACGCCAGTCGACGCCGACCATGCCGGCGGGTTGGCGATCGAGCTCGATCAGGAACACGGTTTCACTGTTCGCGTCGCTGAGCGAATTGACGAACTGCACGACGTGGTCCTGCAGATAGGGATAAGGCAGGCGACGGGTGTTTTCCGCGATGCGCCGGTCGTTGGCCAGGCGCGTAATGG
>JAQGKA010000559.1 GCA_028290355.1 Tardiphaga sp.
TGGGGCAAGGACACCGGCTATGACGGCAGCGAAACCGCCGGGCGGATCCGTCTTCCTCGTCGAGGACGAGGTGATGATCCGGATGATGGTTGCCGACATGCTCGAAGAGCTCGGCTACAGCGTCGCCGCCGAAGCCGGCGAGATCAACGAGGCCGTGCGGCTGGCCGGCAGCACCGAATTCGATATCGCGATCCTCGACGTCAACGTCAACGGCAAGGTGATTTCGCCGGTTGCCAACGTGATCCAGACCCGCGGCCGCCCCTTCATCTTCGCCACCGGCTACGGCGCGCAAGGGTTGCCGGAAGAATATCGCGACCGCCCCACCCTGCAGAAGCCGTTCCAGATGGAAACCCTGGCCCAGGTGATCGCCAGCACGCTGAAAGGCGTGGCGGTTTAGGGCTCTCTGCTTTCCCGAATTGACAGCCGCCCCATCGACGTCATCCCCGGATGAGCGCATAGCGCTCACCGAGAGGTGCGAGCCCTTGCGAGCCTCGAAGGATGGCCGCAGGCAAAGCGCCCCTACTTCATCGCCTTTGTCAGCGCGTCCGAAAACTCATCGTCGGTACGGTCGAGCCGCAGCGGCGTCACGGATACATAGCGCGCGGCGAGCGCGGCGAGATCGGTGCCTTCCGCAGGCGTATCGGCCACGGCGATGCGCTCGAAGCCGATCCAGAAATACGGATTGCCGCGGCCGTCGCGGCGTTCATCGACACGCAAAAATCCCTGGTTGCGCTTGCCCTGCCGCGTCACGCGGACGCCCTGCACATCGTCCGCGACGCAGGCCGGGAAGTTGACATTGATCACGGTGTTCTTCGGCACCCCGGCCGCAATCACCTTGCGCAACACGTCCGGCCCGAATTTCAGCGCGGTGTCCCACAGCGGCGCATGCCGCGTTTCCATGGAAAATTCCTGCGACAGCGCCACCGACGGGAAGCCCAGAATGGTGCCTTCCAGCGCGCCGGCGATGGTGCCGGAATACACCACGTCCTCGGCGACGTTGCGGCCCTTGTTGACGCCGGACAGAACGAGGTCGGGCTGCTTGTCGAGCAGGATGTGCCGCGCGCCCATGATCACGCAATCGGTCGGCGTGCCCCGCACCGCGAAATGCCGCGGGCCGATTTCGCGCAGGCGAAGCGGGTCGTTCAGCGACAGCGAATGCGAGACACCGGACTGGTCGAGCTCGGGCGCCACCACCCAGACGTCGTCGGACAAGGCCTTGGCGATCTGCTCGACAATTTTCAGGCCGGGCGCGTGAATGCCGTCGTCATTGGTACAGAGAATTCGCATTCGCAAAACTGCCTTTTCGACCGATCTGTGCCCGCCACGGGCAGCGAACTTTTGCCAGCAAGCGCGGCGTTTTACCAACCAATTTTTGGGGTTCAGAGGGTCAGCCGGCCGGCGCGGACCTTTTCGCACGGGGCTTTCAGCCGCCGGTCGACGACGTCCTTTGGAAGACTGGAACCTTCTCCGGAATTGGCGGTTATCGAGGTCAAGATAGTTCGTCGGAGTTGGTGTCAAAGGCGTCAGCCACCAGCCGGCAAGGCTTGGTCGCGGTGCCTCGGCAGGACGGCCAAAATGGCGATGAAACTCACTCGAACGATGATGATCGGGCTTCCGGCGATCTCGGTGATCGCCGTGGCAGCATGGCTGTTCTTTCCCGATTTTGCCAAGACGCATTCCCGCCAGACCGATCCGCCCGTCGCCCTCAGCTATGCCGTGTTTGACGCCGACGGCGACCCGATCGAGCGCGAGGCGGTTCCCAGCGCCCCGCAAACAGCGACGGCGCCGGTCGTCGCCGAGCCGCTGGGTCGGCTCAGCATTTCAAGACAGTCCTTCAGGCGCGGCGGGCTGGGGTCGAAAGCACTGATGACCTTCACGATCCGCAATCGCAACGACTATGCCGTGAAGGATCTACAGCTTCTCTGCACGTTCCGGAGCAGGGACGGCCGCTATTCGACCGAACGCCTTCGCACCATCCCCGAGACCGTCGAGACCAAGAGCCGAAAGACGTTTCCGCTGACCCATATCGGCTTCGTCAACGTCAAGGCCTCGAAGGCGAAGTGCGCGCTGCTGACAGCCGAGCGCGTGTAGCCGCAGCAAAGCTGCCATCAGCCCACGATCAGTCGCGCTGGACCACCTTCAGCCCGCCCATATAAGGCTGCAGCACGTCCGGCACGGCGATCGAGCCGTCGGCCTGCTGATAGGTTTCCATGACAGCGATCAGCGCACGGCCAACCGCGGTGCCGGAGCCGTTCAGCGTATGCACGAAATGCGGCTTGCCGTCGGCGCCACGGTAGCGCGCGTCCATGCGGCGGGCCTGGAAGTCGCCGCATACCGAGCACGACGAGATTTCCCTGTAAGCACCGCCCTCGCCCTGCCCCGGCATCCAGACCTCGATGTCGTAGGTCTTCTGCGAGGCGAAGCCCATGTCGCCGGTGCACAGCGTCATCACGCGGTAATGCAGATCGAGCTTGCGCAGCACTTCCTCGGCGCAGGACAGCATGCGCTCGTGCTCATCTTTGCTCTTGTCCGGCGTCGTGATCGAGACCAGTTCGACCTTGGTGAACTGATGCTGCCGGATCATGCCGCGCGTATCGCGGCCGGCGGCGCCGGCTTCGGCGCGGAAGCATGGCGTCAGCGCGGTCAGCCGCATCGGCAGTTCTTTTTCGTCAAGGATGGATTCGCGGACGAGATTGGTCAGCGGGACTTCGGCGGTGGGGATGAGCCAGAACTGCCGCTCTTCACCGCCTGCGCCGACCGAGAACTGATCGTCGCGAAACTTCGGCAACTGCGCTGTGCCAAACATCGCGTCGTCACGAACCAGCAGCGGCGGATTGATCTCGGTGTAGCCGTGATCGTTGGTGTGCAGATCGAGCATGAACTGGCCGATGGCACGCTCCAGCCGCGCGAGGCCTTTCTTCAGCACAACGAAGCGCGCGCCAGACATCTTCGCCGCCGCTTCGAAGTCCATATAGCCCATGGCCTCGCCGAGATCGTCATGCGGCTTCGGCGTGAACGCGTAGTTGCGCTTCGCCCCGAAATGATGATGCACGACATTGCCGTGCTCGTCGCTACCATCAGGCACCTCGTCGAGCGGCAGGTTGGGAATTTCCGCCAGCGCTGTCTTCAGCTGCTCCTCGGCCGCCTTCACCGCCGCTTCCATCTCCGGCATCGTGGTCTTCAGTTCGGTGACCTCGGCCATGAGGACGCTGGCGCGCGCCTCGTCCTTGTTTTTCTTGGCGTCGCCGATTTCCTTGGAGGCCGCATTGCGCCGCGCCTGCGCCTGCTCGGAAATGAGAATGGCCGTGCGCCGGGTCTCATCGATGGCCATCAGCGATGCCGACAATGGCGCCAGCCCGCGCCGCTTCAGCGCCGCGTCAAAAGCCTCTGGATTTTCGCGGATCGATTTGATGTCGTGCATGACCAAATTCCTGCGTCATGGCCGGGCTTGTCCCGGCCATCCACGTCTGCGGGCGTTAGACCAAGTCGTGGATGCCCGGGTCAAGCCTGGGCATGACGAATCATGGGCAATATCGACGATGATAAGTGAAGCGCGAAGGACGCCCTACTCCGCCGGCGTCACGTCCGGCGGCGGTGTCGTCCCGGCGGCAGCCGCCTTGGCTGCTGCGGTCTTGGCCGCTTTGCCCTCGACGATCCGCACCGCGATGATCGAGCCCTCGTAGAGGATCAGCAGCGGGATCGCCAGGGAGGCCTGGCTGATCACGTCGGGCGGCGTCAGCACCGCGGCGATGACGAAGGCGATGACTATGAAATAGCGGCGTTTGTCGCGCAGCTGCTTCGAGGTCAGGATTCCGATGCGGCCGAGCAGCGTCAGGATCACCGGCAGCTGGAAGGCGATGCCGAAGGCGAAGATCAGCGACATCATCAGCGACAGATACTCGCCGACTTTCGGCAGCAGCTGGATCTGCGCGGTCTCGGAGCTCCCGGTCTGCTGCATGCCCAGCGAGAACCGGATCAGCATCGGCAGCACCAGGAAATACACCAGCAGCGAGCCCAGCGCGAAGAAGAACGGCGTCGCGATCAGGTACG
>JAQGKA010000191.1 GCA_028290355.1 Tardiphaga sp.
TTCCCACCGTCGTCTTGCTGGCAGGCACGCAGCCAGCAACATTGACTTCGCCGGTCTGAGCCCAGGACGTCGGTCCCTTGTAGTCCCAAAGACCGCCCGCATCCGCATAGAGCGCGCCCTTGATGCCAACTTCCTTCGGCAGGAACCAGAACGGCATCTGCAATTCAGCCGACGCGCCCCAATACTTGCTGCCGCCCAGCGCGTCGCCGGTCGCCCCCAAGGCGATGTAGCTGATATCGCGCGGTCCGATACCGTTCTGGGCGAAACCGCGAACCAGGTTCGGGCCCATCTGGAATTGATCGAGCATGCGCAGATCTTTGCCACCGGCTGCGTTGAGCATGCCGCCCTGCAGATGGATCAAGCCGACGATATCGGCCACCAGCGGGGTGTAATACTTGCCGTCGATCGTGGTCTTCAGGTAGCTGACGTCGCCACCGACGCCGGCATAGTCCTGCTTGAATTCCATAAACAGACCGTCGGTCGGGTTCTTGTTGTTGTCGAGCGTATTGTAGTTGAGCGTGTAGCCCACCAGCGAGGTAATCGTCGCACCACGGGCCAGTTCCCTACGCACGGGAAGCGATGATTCGCCGTCGGCGTAACAGCCCCAGGTCGATGAGTCGCCTGGATTGAACAGCCCGGCTGCGTTCAGGGCGGCAGGCGTATTCAACCCAGGAATATTGTTGTTACAGTTGTTGAGCGCCGCCGGCAGCGAGATGTCCTGCTTGTAGATCGAGTAGCGCAGCTGCAGCGACAGATCTTCCCGCAGACCGAAGCCGAGGCGCGGGCTGAAGCCCATCGTCTTGGTGGTGTACGAGATGTAGCTGTTGGACAGCTGCTCGCGCTGGAAGAAGTCGAGGCCGAGGGCGACGCGGTAGTCGAGCAGGTAAGGCTCAACGAAGGACAGCGAGTAACCGCGGGCGTACTGGCCGTACTGCACCGATGCCTTGGCGAACAGGCCGCGGCCGAGGAAGTTGCGCTCGGAGACGCTGACTTCGCCCAGCGCGCCGTCGGTCGTCGAGTAACCGCCCGAGACCGAGAAGTCGCCGGTGGATTTCTCTTCAAGATCGACCACCAGGATAACGCGGTCGCTGGACGAGCCGGGCTCGGTCGACACCTTCACGCTCTTGAAGAAGTCGAGATTCTTCAGGCGGCGTTCGGCACGATCGACCAGCGCACGGTTGTAAGCGTCGCCTTCCGCGAGATCGAACTCGCGGCGGATCACGTAATCACGGGTACGGGTGTTGCCACGCACATTGATGCGTTCGATGTAGGTGCGCGGCCCCTCCTCGACGGCGAAGCCGATCGAGACGGTGTGCTGTTCAAAGTTACGGTCGCCACGCGGACGGACGATGGCGAAGGCATAGCCGCGGCGCGAGGTCTCGATCTGCATTTCCTCGACCGACTTCTCCAGCGCTTCCGCGTTGTAGAGCGAGCCGACGTTGACGCGGGAGAACGTGCGCAGCGAATTGGCATCGAGGGTCGGAATGGTGGACTGGAAGTCGACCGAAGAGACGCGGTACTGCTGCCCTTCCTCGATCTTGAAGGTGACGAGGAAGCCCTTGCGCTCCGGGTCGTACTCGGTGAGCGCGGCAACGACCTGGACGTCGGCGAAGCCGTTCTTCAGGTAATAGCGGCGGATCAGGTCGCGGTCGGCTTCAATGCGATCCGGATCGTAAAGATCGCCGGAAGCAAGGAAGCTCAGCAGGTTCGATTCGCGGGTCTTGATCACGTCCTTGAGGCGATAGGACGAGTAGAAGTTATTGCCGATGAACTCGATCGACTTCACGCCGGTCTTCTGGCCTTCGGTCACGGTGAAGATCAGGTCGACGCGATTGTTCGGCTGCTCGATGATCTCGGGCACGACGCTGACGTCATAGCGGCCGGAGCGGCGATAGATTTCGGAAATGCGCTGGGCATCGGACTGCACCATCGGGCGCGACAGCGTGCCGCGCGGCTTCGACTGGATCTCGGCCGTCAGCTGGTCGTCCTTGACCTTCTTGTTGCCTTCGAAGGCGATGCGGCCGATCACCGGGTTTTCGACCACGGAGACGACGAGGCGGCCACCGGCCTGATTGATCTTCACGTCCTGGAACAGGCCGGTTTCGACGAGAGCCTTGAGGCCGTCATCGATGTTGCCCTGGTCCAGGCGGCCGCTTGGGCCCGGCCGGAAGTAGGAGCGGATCGTCTCGACATCGACGCGGCGGTTGCCTTCGACGGAAATCGAGGCGGCGGTCTGAGCGACAGCAGTCGACGAAACGAGCGCAGCAGTCACCGTGGCGGCGACTGGCATGGCGACCAAGATCGAGGCAGCAAGAAGGCCACCCCGGATTACCCGCAAACCAAACTTCATGCGCAGCGCGCCCTTATCATTCCATCGCCAGCCCGCACCCCTACGGACTGACAGAATCCCATTTGTTGCCCGCTTGTAGCCAATTTTACCGGACTGGCAAACGACCTTTCGCGCTGCAATTCTAATTTCATTCCAAGACGTTGCCCATCGGCCACGTTGTCTCGAAAACGCATCATGACGCAGCCAGATGAAGAATGTCGTTATAGGTCGCAAACACCATCAGCATCAGCACTAAACCCAATCCAATGCGGAAGCCCATCTCTTGCGCGCGCTCCGAAAGCGGGCGCCCGCGGATCGCCTCGACGACGTAGAACAAAAGATGACCGCCATCGAGCAACGGGACCGGGAACAGGTTCAGCAGCCCGATCGAGATTGAAAGTACCGCGGCGAGGTGAATCAGCGCGGTCAGGCCGATGGTCGCCACCTGCCCCGAGATCTGGGCGATTCGCATCGGCCCGCCGATCTGGTCGGCGGCCTCGCGCCCGGTGAACACGCCGCCGATATAGGCCAGCGTACGATCGACCACGAACCAGGTCTCCTTGACGCCCAGCACAAAGGCGGTTGCCGGATTGACCCGTTCGGTGGTGACTTCGCCGACCGCCGTGGCGCGGGTGATGCCGAGCACGCCGAGCCGGTGCACGTTGCCGAAGCTGTCTTTGACTTCCTTCAGTTCCGGCGTCGCCTTCAGCTCGACCGTGGAATCGCCGCGCTTGATGCTGAAGGAGAGCTGCTCCCCGGCCTTGATGCCGACGATGCGCTGCATGTCGGAGAAGCTGCCGATCGTGCTGCCGTTGATCGACTTGATCACGTCACCGGGCTGGAAGCCCGCCGCCGCGGCAGCGCTGCCGGTCTGCACGGTATCGACCTGCGCGGTGGTGCTGGGCTTGCCGAAGAAGGTGAACAGGCAGGTGAAGATCACGATCGCCAGAATGAAATTCGCAATCGGACCGGCCGCAACGATCGCGGCGCGCTGGCCGACCCGCTTGTGATGGAAGCTGCCTTCGCGTTCTTCCGCCGTCATGGTGGACAGCGCGGCGCTGGACGGCGTGCTGGCTTCGCTTTCATCGCCGAAGAACTTGACGTAGCCGCCGAGCGGAATGGCCGAAATCTTCCAGCGGGTGCCGTGGCGATCGTTGAAGCCGATGAGTTCCGGTCCGAAGCCCAGCGAGAAGGTCAGCACCTTCACGCCGTTCCAGCGCGCGACCAGAAAATGGCCGAGCTCATGGAAGAAAACCACGATCGTCAGGACGAACAGGAAGGGAATGATGTAGCCGATGAACCCATGGCTTAACGTACTGAAACCATGCTGGAAAAACTCAAACATACCGATCCCCTTAACACGAAGCCAGAGGCTCCGTCCCCCAATTCTCTAGGATGCCTTTGCGGCAATTTGAGGCAAGAGGGTGGCAGCGATTTTTCTCGCCTTATGGTCAACGGCGATGGCGTCATCGGCCGACGACAGCGGTGCCAGATTGCCCGCCCTCACCCATTCGTTCATCGTCGCTTCGACCAGCCGCGCGATCGCGCCGAAGCGGATTTTCTGCGCGATGAACGCGGCCACCGCGACCTCGTTGGCCGCGTTGTAGACCGTGGTCGCACCATTGCCGGTACGCAGTGCGTCATAGGCCAGCTTCAATCCGGGGAACCGCGCGTAATCCGGCGCTTCGAAGGTCAGAGAACCGATTTTCGCCAGATCGAGCGGCGCGGCCCGGCCAACGATGCGGTCCGGCCAGCCCAGGCAGTGCGCGATCGGCGTGCGCATGTCGGGCGAGCCGAGCTGCGCCATCACCGAACGATCGGTAAACTCCACCATGCCGTGAATGATCGACTGCGGATGCACCAGCACGTCGATCTCATCGGGCGAGAGCGCGAACAGATACGAGGCTTCGATCACCTCGAGGCCCTTGTTCATCATCGAGGCGGAATCGATGGTGATCTTCTGCCCCATCGACCAGTTCGGATGCTTCAGCGCCTGCGCCAAAGTCGCCTGCTCGATGTCCGCTGCGGCCCAGGTGCGGAACGGCCCGCCGGACGCGGTGATGATCACGCGGGTCAGTTCTTCGCGGTTGCCTGAGCCCAGCGCCTGAAACAGCGCATTGTGCTCGGAATCCGCCGGCAGGATGCAGGCGCCCGCCTTCGCGGCGCGCTGCATGAAGAAATCTCCGGCACAGACCAGGCATTCCTTGTTGGCCAGCGCGATGGTCGCGCCGCGATCAACCGCGGCGAGCGCGGGCTTGAGACCGGCCGCGCCACTGACCGCGGCCATCAGCCAGTCTGCCGGACGCTCCGCCGCTTCGATGATCGCGCTATCGCCGCCACCGCTTTCGATGCCTGTTCCAGCCAGCGCGGCACGCAGCTCACCGAGCTTCGAGGCATCGGCCACTGCAACGAAGCGCGCGCGAAATTCCTTGGCGAGTTTCACCAGACCTTCGACGTTGGTGTTGGCCGTCAGCGCCTCCACCCGATACCGCTCGGGCGAGGCCCGCAGCAGATCCATGGTGCTGTCGCCGATCGAGCCGGTGGCGCCAAGCACCGAGACGCTGCGCACGGACGACGCCGCGGCCTTGTTGTTTCGCAATGGGACTGCACTCATCAAATCACCAAACCATAAGACCGCGGCCGACGCCATCCGCGCCGCCCCGCAAAAGACCGATCACGGTGGCCGCGATCACCGCGAACACATAGCCATCGAGCCGATCCAGCAGACCGCCGTGACCGGGAATGATGTGGCTGGAATCCTTGACGCCGAATTGGCGCTTCACCGCGGATTCGAAGAGATCCCCGAGCTGCGAGACCACCGTCAACACGGTCGCGAGCAGCAGCAACGGCATCAGCTTGCCGATGCCGTATGCGGCAAATCCCGCTGCGACGGCGAGGCTCAGGACAAAACCGCCGATCGCACCGGCCCAAGTCTTCTTCGGACTGACGCGCGGCCACAATTTCGGACCGCCGATGCCGCGTCCCGCGAAATAGCCGCCGATGTCCGTAACCCAGACGATCAGCAGGACGAAGATCAGCGCGGAGAAACCCCATACCGGATCGAGCCGCACCACGACGGACGCAGCGAGCGCGGCCGCGGCGTAGAAGACGCCGAGCGCCACCCAGCCGGTGCGCTGGGCGCCGACGATCATCCGCCATTCGATGAACAGGCCGATGGAAATCAGCGTCACCAGGCCGAACCACCACCAGCCGCCGGCATAGGCCACGCCGATGGCGACGGGAATCAGCACCAGCGCGGTTAGCACGCGCATCAGAAGATTTCGCAGACCCCGATCATCCACCTGCTTCGGCGTCGCGTCGTCCTGATTCACGCCTGTCACGAACCGGTTTTCACGGCGAGACCGCCGAAGCGGCGCTCGCGCCGGGCGAATTCGGCAATCGCGCCTTCCAGCGCGGCCTTGTCGAAATCCGGCCAGTGGATCGGCACGAATACCAACTCGCTGTAGGCGGCCTGCCACATCAGAAAGTTCGACAGCCGCTGTTCGCCTGACGTGCGGATGATCAGGTCGGGATCGGGAATCTCCGGCGCGTCGAGATATTGTCCGAGCGCTTCGGCATTGATGCTGGCGGGGTCGCGCTTGCCGTCGGCGACTTCGCGCGCAAGACGCTGCGCCGCATTGGCGATTTCCTGCCGCGATCCGTAGTTGAAGGCGACCACGAGATTGAGCTGGGTGTTGCCGCGCGTCAGATCTTCCGCCTCTTTCAGCAAAGCCGAGATATCGGGATCGAGTCCTTCGCGTTCCCCGATGACGCGGACGCGGACGCCGTCGCGATGCAGCGAGGCGAGATCGTTGCGGATGAAGCGGCGCAGCAGGCCGAACAGGTCGCTGATCTCGGTCGCCGGGCGCGACCAGTTCTCGGAGCTGAAGGAAAAGATCGTCAGGTAGAGAATGCCGAGTTCGTTGGCGGCGCGCACCACGCGGCGCAGCGCATCGACACCGCGGCGATGGCCTTCGGCGCGCGGCAGGCCGCGGGCCGCCGCCCAGCGGCCGTTCCCGTCCATGATGATCGCGACGTGCAAAGGCGCGGATCGATCTGATCCATCGGTTGCGGGCGCGGCGGCGTTCGACATCGGTTGGTCCCCGGCGCACGAAATCATGCGCTCTTCTTTAGTTCAGGGCGCGACCGGCGGAAACATCGCTCCTGCCGGCCGCGCGCACGCGTCTAGTGAACGCCTAGACCGTCATGATTTCCTTTTCCTTGGCTGCCAGCAGCTGTTCGATCTCGGAAATCGAGCTGTCGGTCGCCTTCTGCACTTCGTTGTCGAGGCGCTTCTGGTCGTCCTCGGTAATCTCGTGGGCCTTCTCAAGCTTCTTGATGTAGTCGATGCCGTCGCGGCGGACATGGCGCACGGCGACCTTGGCGGCCTCGGCGTACTTGTTGCCGACCTTGACCAGTTCCTTGCGGCGCTCTTCGTTCAGTTCGGGAATGCGCAGGCGCAGCACCTGGCCTTCGGTCGCCGGGCTGAGGCCGAGGTTGGAATCGACGATCGCCTTTTCCACGGCCTTGACCATCGACTTGTCCCAGACCTGCACCGACAGCAGGCGCGGCTCCGGCACCGAGACGGTGGCGACCTGGTTCAGCGGCATGTGGCTGCCATAGGCTTCCACCTGTACCGGTTCGAGCATCGAGGCCGCCGCGCGTCCGGTGCGCAGTCCGCCGAGTTCGTGCTTCAACGCCGCGGTGGCGCCCTGCATACGACGCTTCAGGTCGTTGATATCGAATGGGGCCATGGGGGCCATGCAGCTCTCCTCTTGAAACCTGGCG
>JAQGKA010000199.1 GCA_028290355.1 Tardiphaga sp.
CGTGGTCGGGCTGGAGCAACTCGCCGACGTCCGCGCCGACCGGCTGCAGCACAGCGAGCTGCGCTTCATCGAGATCGCCCGCGCCCTGATGCTGCGGCCTGACTTCCTGCTGCTCGACGAACCCGCCGCGGGCCTGTCGAATGACGAAATCACAAGGCTCGGCGCACTGATCAAGGCGATCAGCCGCCGTGGCACCGGCGTGCTGCTGGTCGAGCACCATGCCGACCTGATCTTCGAGATCTGCGATCAGGTCACCGTGCTCAATCTCGGCCGCATCCTCGCCGCCGGCACATCAGCCGAAATCCGCGTTCACAAGGAGGTCGTCAGTGCTTACCTCGGGGGCTGAACCGCTGCTTCAAGTCTCGGCACTTGAATCCGGCTACGGAAAAATCCGCGTGCTGCATGGCGTCGACCTGCATATCGGCCAGGGCGAGATCGTCACGTTGCTCGGCCCCAACGGCGCCGGCAAATCCACATTGCTGCGCGCGATTTCCGGCTTGCTGCCGGTGACCTCCGGCACCATGCGCTTCAATGGCCGCGACATGGTCAACATCACGCCGCGCGATGCCGCGCGCGCCGGGCTCGTGCACGTCATCGAAGGCCACCGCGTGTTCACGCAGCAGACCGTCACCGACAATCTGCTGCTCGCGGCCTACGACCTGCCGCATGGCGAGCGCGCCGCACGGGTCGACGAGGCGCTGTCGTTCTTTCCGGAGATCGCCGAGAAACGCAACGAGCGCGGCGGCGCATTGTCAGGCGGACAGCAGCAGATGCTGACGGTGGCGCAGGGCCTGGTGCGGCGGCCGCGGCTCTTGATGCTCGACGAACCCTCAGCCGGCCTCTCGCCGGTGCTGGTCGACCGCGTGCTCAACGTCATCGCGCAATTGCGCAAGCAGGGCACGGCCGTACTACTGGTCGAGCAACTGGTGGAAAAATCCCTCGCCGCCGCCGACCGCGTCTACGCGCTGGCACAGGGCCGCATCGTGCTGGAAGCACTGACCAGCGAGGCCAACCTGCCGCAGCGACTGGAGCGGGCGTATTTCGGACATCACGAGGATGTGGTGACGGCGGTGTAGCGGTGCGTCGCTGTCTTGCTGCGCTGGCCCCATACTCGTCATTCCGGGGCGCGGGCGCATCTTAGCGCACGCGAACCCGGAATCTCGATGTGAGAGTCACACTTCGGGATTCCCCGCCACTCCAATTGGAGTGGCTGAGGTTCGCTCGCGAAGGGCGAGCGCCCCGGAATGACAGTATGAGGCATGAAGCACGTCAGCGCATATCACCCCTCGATAATCGCCACCGCGCGCGTCCAGCCCGCTGATGCCTTTTCGATTTTGACCGGGAAGCACGACACGGTGAAGCCGGTGGACGGCAGTTCCTCGAGATTGTGCAGCTTCTCAATGTGGCAATAGCCGATGTGGCGGCCGGCCTTGTGGCCTTCCCAGATCAGGCTGGCGTCGTGGGTCTCGGCGTACTTCTTCGCGGTGTAGACGAACGGCGCGTCCCAGCTCCAGCCGTCGATCCCGGTGAGGCGCACGCCGCGCTCGAGCAGATACATGGTAGCCTCGTAGCCCATGCCGCAGCCGGAGGTGACGTAATCCTGCCGGCCATATTTGGCGCCGGCCGACGTGTTGACGACGACGATCTCCAGCGGCTTCAGCGTGTGACCGATGCGTTTGAGTTCTTTCTCGACGTCGGCCGCAGTGGCGACATAGCCATCCGGAAAGTGCCGGAAGTCGAGCTTGACGCCGGGCTGCAGGCACCATTCCAGCGGCACCTCGTCGATGGTCCAGGAGCGCTCACCGCGATTCATGGTGGGATGAAAATGCCAGGGCGCGTCGAGATGGGTACCGTTATGGGTCGAGAGCTGCACCTGCTCGACTGCCCAGCCCTGCCCGTCCGGCAAATCCTCGGCCTTCAAGCCATCGAAGAACTGCAGCATGCGCGGCAGGCCCTGCTGGTGGTCGATATACTGGATGGTTGGATGTCCGCCCGGCGGATCGGCGGGAACGTCGTTCTGCAGCGGCACGGAAATATCGATCAGTCGCCTGGCCATGGGATTTCCTTAAAACATTGGATTTTTTTTGTTTGTCATTCCGGGCCTACGCCTCCGTCGGCGATAGCCGACGGAGGCGTAGGCCCGGAATCCATATGCCTGCAGTGGTTATGGATTCCGGGTTCGCGCGTTTGCGACTTCGTCGCAAGCTCGCGCCCCGGAATGACGGCTACTTTCGTGGCGTGCGTCAGGCGCCCTGACGCACCACCTTGTTCTTCAGAATTCCGATCTTCTCGACCTCCAGTTCGATCTCGTCATTGTCCTCGAGATACCAGCCGAGTTCGAGGCCGCAGCCATTGCCGACGGTGCCGGAGCCGATGAACTCGCCGGGCATCAGGGTTTCGTCTTGCGTCACATGGGCGATGATTTCCTCGAAGGAGAACAACATGCCCTCTGTCGTGCCTTGCGAGCGCATCTTGCCGTTGACGCGGCATTCCATCTTCAATTTGTAGGGATCGCCGATCTCGCCGGGGGTGACGATCCACGGCCCCAGCACATTGCCGCCATCAAAACTCTTGCCCTTGGCGGGACCGAGCCGGCCCTCCATCTCGATGCGCTGCGCGTCGCGCGCGGAAAAGTCGTTGAAGATGGTGTAGCCGAAGATGTGGTCTTTGGCTTTCGCCGCGGTGATGTTCGCGCCCTTGTTCTTGGTGACGATGCCGAATTCGAGTTCGTAATCCATCACCTTGCTGTAGCGCGGCCATTTCACGGTGGTATTGGTGCCGCGGACGCTGAAGCGGTTGGTGATGTAGTAGATCGGCTGTTTGCGATAGACCTCGGGCAGGTCGCCGAGCGGCTCGGCCTCGATCCGCGCCAGTTCGGCCATGTCGTTCTTCGCGCGCGCGGCGAGCTTGAGCTGGCCGCGCGGCGCCTACCGGATATGCAGCGGAAACGACATGCCGTCGCGCATCTGCCGCGGTTCCGGCAGCGGCGCGAGAATTTCGGCGCCGGCGACGGCGACCGATAGCGATGCATCGTCGCCGTGCTTGTCGAACGACGCGCGCGCTGCATCGAGCGCGGCCTCGCCGGCGTCGATCAAAGCCAGCATCGAGGCGAAGGCGGGATTACCACCATTGCGCGCGGCGGCCGCAGCAAGGTCGAACAGTTTGGTGTCGCCGCCATGAACCAAAGCAATCCTGTCCTGGCCGCCGGTCCGAAATGTCGCGAGTTTCACCAGCGCTTCCCCTTGTTCTCGAATAAATTCTGTGGCCAAAAAGCTAGCGATTAAAGCCGAACCACGCAAATCTCGCCTCGCGGAATTGCTGTGCAGCGCCTCGAAATGCGCGCCAGCATCGCCAACAAAAATAGAGGAACCGCCATGAGCAACCATCCCGTCATCGTCGATGCGATCCGCACCCCGATGGGCCGCGGCAAGGCCGGCGGCGCGCTGTCCGAGGTGCATCCGGTCGATCTGCTGGCCGGCCTGCTGCGCGAGATCGTGGCACGCAACGGCATCGATCCCGGCATCGTCGATGACGTCATCATCGGCTGCGTCAGCCAGGTCGGCGAGCAATCGGCGACGCCGGGCCGGATGGCGCTGCTGGCGGCGGGTTTCCCGACCCATGTGCCCTCCACCACCATCGACCGCAAATGCGGATCGAGTCAGCAGGCGGTGCATTTCGCCGCGCAAGGCGTGATGGCCGGCGTCTATGACATCGTCATTGCCGGCGGCGTGGAATCCATGAGCCGGATCCCGATGGGCAGCGCGCGGATCGGCCAGGATCCGTTCGGGCCGCTGATGGCCGAACGTTTCGCGCCCGGCCTGGTATCGCAGGGCGTCTCCGCCGAACTGGTCGCCGCGAAATGGAGCCTCACGCGCGGCGAACTCGACGCCTATTCGGCAAGGTCGCATCAACTGGCCGCAGCGGCGCGCGAGAGCGGCGCGTTCAAGAGCGAAATCACGCCGGTGACAATCGGCGATCGCACGGTGGAGTTTGATGAAACGATCCGGCCATCGACTACGGCGGAAGGCCTGGCGCAATTGAAGCCGTCGTTCCAGACGCCGGAGAGCGCTGCGCGGTTTACCGAACTGGGCTGGCAGGTCACGGCCGGCAATTCATCGCAGATCACCGATGGCGCCTCCGCGATGCTGATCATGAGCGAGGCCACTGCGGCGCGGCTCGGCCTGAAGCCCCGGGCGCGCTTCGTCGGCTTCGATGTCTGCGGCGACGATCCCTTGCTGATGCTCACCGCTCCGATCCCGGCGACGCGGCGCGTGCTGCAGAAGAGCGGCATGAAGCTCGACGACATCGCGCATTACGAGGTCAACGAGGCCTTCGCCTCTGTGCCGCTGGCCTGGCAGAAGGAATTCGGCAGCGATCCCGCGCGCCTCAATCCTCACGGCGGCGCCATCGCGCTCGGCCATCCGCTCGGCGCCTCCGGCGCGCGGCTGATGACGACCATGCTGCACGCACTGGAACAGACCGGCGGCCGCTACGGATTGCAGACCATGTGCGAAGCGGGTGGGATGGCGAACGCGACGATTATCGAGCGATTGTAAATTTCTGTTGAGACGCTGACGGCGCGGAATCCCTCCCCCTTGCGGGGAGGGATAGCAACCTACTCCCCCGCCCCCGCGAACACCTTGGCGATCGCGCTCTGCGCATCGCTCTGGATCTGTCGCAGATGCTCCTGGCTGCGGAAGCTTTCGGCGTAGATCTTGTAGACGTCCTCGGTGCCCGACGGGCGCGCCGCGAACCAGCCGTTGTCTGAGCTGACCTTGATGCCGCCGAAGGCGACGCCGTTTCCGGGCGCGGCGCTGAGCGTGGACACCACGGGATCGCCGGCCAGATCCGTCATCGCGATCTGCTCGGGCGAGAGTTTCTTCAGCAGGTCTTTCTGCTGCACACTCGCCGGCGCGTCGATGCGTTCGTAATAGGGCACGCCGAATTCCTCGGTGAGCTTGTCGAAGCGTTGACTGGGATCCTGCTTCGTGCGCGCGGTGATTTCCGCGGCGAGCAGACCGAGGATCAAACCGTCCTTATCGGTGGTCCAGACCGAGCCGTCGCGGCGCAGGAACGAGGCGCCGGCGCTTTCCTCGCCGCCGAAGCCGAACGAGCCGTCGCTGAGGCCGTCGACGAACCATTTGAATCCGACCGGCGTCTCGACCAGTTTACGACCGAGTTTCTTCACCACACGGTCGATGATGGCGCTGGAGACGATAGTCTTGCCCACGGCGCTGTCGGCGCGCCACTGCGGACGATTCTCGAACAGATAGGAGATCGCGGCGGCGAGATAATGGTTCGGATTCATCAGCCCGCCCGTACGGGTGACGATGCCGTGGCGGTCGGCGTCGGTGTCGTTGGCAAATGCGACGTCGAACCTGTCGCGCATGCCGATCAGCCGCGCCATCGCGTAAGGCGAGGAACAATCCATCCGGATCTTGCCGTCCCAGTCCACGGTCATGAAGCGGAAGGTGGGATCAACGACGTCGCTGACGACGGCGGCATCCAGCTTGTAGCGCTCGATGATCGGTTGCCAGTAATGCACACCGGCGCCGCCGAGCGGATCGATGCCGATCTTCACGCCAGCGCCGCGGATTGCCTCGATGTCGATCACATTGGCGAGGTCGGCGACGTAGGGCGTGATGTAATCATAGCGATGCACGAAGGCCGATGTGCGAGCGCGCTCATAAGACATCCGCCTTATGCCCTTGAGATCGTTTTCGAGAAAGCCGTTGGCGGCGCGCTCCATCGCGCCGGTGATATCGGTGTCGGCTGGACCGCCATTGGGCGGATTGTATTTGAAGCCGCCATCCTCCGGCGGATTGTGCGACGGCGTCACCACGACACCATCGGCGAGGCCACCGGTGCGGCCCTTGTTATAGGTCAGGATGGCGTGCGAGATCACCGGCGTCGGCGTGTAGCCATCATGCTGGTCGATCATCACATTGACGCCGTTGGCGGCGAACACTTCCAGCGCGCTGACCAGTGCGGGTTCCGCGAGCGCGTGGGTGTCGATGCCGATGAACAGCGGCCCGTCGATGCCGGCGCCAGCGCGGTAGTCGCAGATCGCCTGGCTGATGGCGAGAATGTGGTTTTCGTTGAACGAGTTGTTGAAGGCGGAGCCGCGATGCCCGGAAGTACCGAAGGCGACGCGTTGCGCGGGGATTTTAGGATCCGGTCGGCCGGCGAAATAGGCCGTGACCAGGCGTGGCACATTGACCAGCAGGGATGGATCGATCGTCTTGCCGGCCAGCGGGCTTATATGAGCAGCCACATGATTCTCCTTCGCAAACCAAAAGTCCGGCCCGCGGCGCAACGATCGCGCGGGCCCAGACTCTCATGGCATGTTTCGGAGCAATAATCAGCTGGCGTGTGAACCGTCTGACGGGACGCTGCGACATCGGCAGCGCGCTCCCTCTCCGCGCTCGCGGGAGGGTAGGTCCGTGCCCGCGTCTCAGGCCTTGCGCGATGCCCGGTTGGCCGCCCAGGCCACCGGCACAGCGAAACAAACGAACATCAACACGACGGCGGACGCGACCAGTATGCTATCGAGGGGCATTTTCTTCTCCATGGTTGATGGAGAAGATTCTAGTTCGGGCGGTTTGGAAGCGCTTTGAGCTGCATCAAAATGCGCAGCGTGCGATCACGCCGCGGCGAGCTGATCCAGCCGGTCGGTGCTGAGCAGGCGAACGCCATCGGGCACCACGACGACCACCTTTTCCTTGGCGAGTTTTGTCAGCGTGCGGCTCACGGTCTCGATGGTGAGGCCGAGATAGTCCGCAATGTCCTGCCGGCTCATGGGCAGCGGCACGTTCACCGACATCGCGCCGATCCGGCCATATCGGGTCTGCAGATTGAGCAGGAACGCCGCAACCTTCTCCTCGGCGGTGCGGCGGCCGAGCAGCAGCATCTGGTCCTGCGCCAGGCTGAGCTCGTGGCCGGCGAATTCATGCAACCGCCGCAGCAGGTGCGGCTTGCCATCGACGTAATTGAGAAATGCCGGGCGAGCGAAGCGGCAGACCTTGACGTTGGTCACCGCCTCGGCAGCGACGCCGTAACGATCCATCAGCGCGAGACCGAGGAAATCGCCGGGCAACGCAAAGCCGACAATCTGGCGGCGGCCATCGGGCAGCGACTTGTAGAGCCGGACGATGCCTTCGGTGACGTTGAAGACGCTGCCGGCCAGTGCGCCCTGATCGAACAGCATGGTCTTGGCGGGGAAATTCTTGACCTGGCTGATGCGGTCGAGTTCGTCGAGTTCCGACGCTTCCAGGGCGCCACAGACGCTGAACAGACGGACCTTGCAGTCGTCGCAGCCGTTCTCGCCGCGACCGTGCTTGCAGTCGCTCTTGCCCGACCCGGCGCAGGTTTCGGCGATTGGCTCGGCGAAGGTCATGGCATTGTCCGTTTTCGGTTCGGTCATGGCGGTTACCCCGCAGTATTTGACATGGATCAATCGCCGCCGTCTTTGACACAGGTCAATGCCGGAAGGACTGCCCCGCACCAGTTTGATGGGCCATGCGGGGATTCGGGATGAACGAGCAGTTCCAGGCGCTTCCGGTGACCTGGGCGAGCGCGCGGGCGGCCTATCCGCTGGTCTATCTGCATGACGCCAGCGTCACCCTGGAGAAATGGCTGCGTTTCGTGCGCCGGCGCTGCCGCGCCACGTCCGGCCGCTCCGGGCTGATGGCGATCCGCGACTGCCGCGGCATCGTCCACGCACTGTTCAGCTACCGGGTGGATTTCGATCTGCGGACTCGCAAGCGGCTGTGTATCGCCAACCTGATCGTCGCGCATCTGCCGGGATCGCAGATCGACCACGCCGTGATCGCCAGCACCGGCCAGGTCGCGGCATCCTTGGGCTGCCAGACCATCAGTATCGAGCAGCCGTTTCCCGATTTGGGGATAGCCTCGAAATACCCGAGTGCGCAATTCCCGCGAATGCCGCCGCCATTGGTCAGCACGCGGCAGCATTGATCCAAACATTGCGGGCACAGCGATCGGAGCCGGCGCGCTCCATTCATATCGATAAAATCGATGACAAGCGTCAATAACATTCGCTTGTCAAAACCGTCGACCGGCCTATCGTGAAGGTCACGCGGAGGCGTGATCGCCGCCCGCGCGAAACGAGGGAGCTGGGCGATGAAAGCATTATCCCAAACGAACGTATCGGCTCTTCACACGCTGCTCGCGTGGGGCACAGGCTTGATCGCGCGCTCCCGTGCAGCGATGGCACCAAGATATACCGCCGATCAAATCGCTGCTGACGTCGCGGCCACCGGAAATCCGTCGGGCGTCTGACGACGTGTGCCGACTCAGCGTCTCTTCTTGACTGGGCGTCCTGGCTTTTTAATTGGGCGGCTCGGCTTGCTCGCAGGCGCAGCCGGTGCCCCCTTATCGTTGGCGACGCGATGCATGATCGCCACGGCATTCGAAATGTGACTGTCGTCGCGATCAAGGGGATAGGCGACATAGGCCGGCATGAAAAATTCCGGGGCGCCGGCGACTGGGTGGAGCCCCCCTGTTTTCAACAAAGGCTGCACGATCCTCCGCGGGAAATAGCCGGAGCCGCCATTTTCCAGCACATATTGCAATCCGAGCCAGCCGATGTTCGCCGTCAGCGATGGACCGGCGAAATTCGGGAAGCAGGCGATGTGCCTGGCGTAAAACTCCGGACCCCAATCGATATAGACATAACCGGGCTGCGGCTCCGGTACGCTGTCGGCATCGGTCGATACCAGCATGAGCTGCTCCTCGAACAACTGTTCGACCTTCAGGCCGGGACGGCTCTGCGGCGTGTACATCACGCCGATATCGATGCGGCCTTCGACGAGCCCCTGCATCAGTTCAGGCTCCAGCGCGCTTTCGGCACGGACCGAGATGTCGGGATGACTGGCGCGCATCAGCGGCAGCCACCGCAGCAGATACTCCTCCCACAGACCGATCCGCCCGCCGACAACCAGCGTGCCGCTAAATTCCTTGCCAATGCCAACGTCCTGGCGCGCGTGTTCGACGGTGCGCACCAGCGTGGAGGCGTGCTTCTGGAATTGACGCCCCGCAGGCGTCAGCGTGGCGCCGGCCTTGTTGCGGACGAACAATGTGCAGCGCAGCTGTTCTTCCAGCGTGTGGATACGCGTGCTGACGGTGGACTGACTGACATGAAGACGCTCTGCCGCCGCCACGAAATTTCCGGCGCTGACGACGGCGAGAAAGGTTCTGGCCAGTTCCGTATCCATGCCGTGTACTTCCTGAGGCTATGCGCCCTCGTCCAGCGCCACCAGTTCGCGCTTCCTGCGGAATGAGGGCAGCAGCGGACCGACCAGCAGCACCAGCGCGAGGAACAGGCACGCCGCGGAAATCGGGCGTTCGACGAAGGTCATCAGATTGCCCTGCGACAGGATCAGCGATTTGCGCAGGTTGTTCTCCAGCAGCGGCCCGAGCACGAAGGCCAGCACCAACGGCGCCGGCTCATAGCCGAACTTGCGCATGAAATAACCGATCACGCCGAAGCCGACCATGACGTAGACGTCGAACACATTGTTGCTGCTGCAATAGACGCCGATGATGGTGAACAGGATGATCATCGGAAACAGCACGTTGTAGGGCAATTTCAGCAGCTGGACCCACATCCCGATCAGCGGCAGGTTGAGCACCAGCAGCATCACGTTGCCGATATACATGCTGGCGACGATGCCCCAGAATAGGCCGGGATTCTGCGTGATCAGCAGCGGCCCCGGCTGCAGACCGTGGATAACGAAGGCACCAAGCAGCAGCGCCATCACCACGTTCGGCGGGATGCCCAATGTCATCAGCGGAATGAAAGCGCCGCCCGCCGCGGCATTGTTGGCGGCTTCGGGACCGGCGACGCCCTCGATGGCGCCCCTGCCGAAACGCTCAGGCGATTTCGACAGCCGCTTCTCCAGCGCGTAGGATGCGAACGACGCCACCACCGCGCCGCCGCCCGGCAGGATGCCGAGGAAGAAACCCAGAATGGTGCCGCGCGTGATCGGTCCGGCGCTGGCCTTCCAGTCTTCCTTGTTCGGCAGCAGCTGGGTGATCTTGGCGTTGATGATGTCGCGCTTGATCACCTGCTCGGTGTTGAGCAGCACTTCGGCGAGGCCGAACAGGCCCATCACGACAGGCACCAGGCCGATGCCGTCGATCAGCTCGATGCGACCGAAGGTGAGCCGCGGCTGCGCGGTGATGCCATCGAGCCCGATCAGGCCGAGCACGATGCCGATGCAGGCCATCAAGAGCGCCTTGGCCATCGAGCCCTGGGTGAGGAAGGTCAGCACCACGAGGCCGAGCACCATCAGGCTGGCATATTCGGCGGGGCCGAAGGCAATGGCGACACTGGCCAGGCTTGGGGCCACCAGCATCAGGGCGACCAGCGAAAACGTGCCGGCGATGAAGGAACCGAGCGCTGAGATGCCGAGCGCCGGGCCGGCGCGGCCCTGCTTCGCCATCTGATGGCCATCGATGCAAGTGACCACCGAGGCGGCCTCGCCGGGGATGTTGACCAGGATCGAAGTGGTGGAGCCGCCATACATCGAGCCGTAATAGATGCCGGCCATCATGATGATGCCGGATTCCGGCGTGCCGGACAGGGTGATCGGCAGCAGCAGCGACATCGCCGAGATCGGCCCGATGCCGGGCAGCACGCCGACCAG
>JAQGKA010000206.1 GCA_028290355.1 Tardiphaga sp.
GACGTCCTGGTTGCGGCGGACGAGAGCGAGGTGTTCGGCTCCTATCTGCCGTATCGGACATGGGACGCCCGGCCGGTCGCCGGCTCCGCGGGCCTTAAACCCGCCAGTTGGGACGCCGCGCAGGATCAATGGGGCGCAGTACAGATCCAGAACCGTTTTCTGAAACTCAATTCACGGCGGATGACGGCGCTCGACATGCAGGCATGGACCGCGGTTCGGATGATCGGCGAAGCCGCGTCACGCACCAATTCCGGCGATCCAAAGGCCCTGTTCGGCTTCCTCAAGAGCCCCGACTTTTCGATTGCCGCCTTCAAAGGCCAGCGGCTGACGCTGCGCGACTGGAACCTGCAGCTGCGCCAGCCGATCCTGCTGGTGGACGGGCGGATGGTGGTCTCGGTCTCGCCGCAGGAAGGTTTTCTGCACCAGGTCTCGGAGCTCGACACCCTCGGCGTCGACCGGCCCGAAACCGAGTGCAAGCTGCGATGATGGAGATACCGTGCATGTGGCGACGTATATTCTTTGCAATGACCATCTGGCCGGCGTTCGCCGCGCCGGCCGGCGCCTATGTCGCCTATGTCTCGAACGAGAAGAGCAATACGGTCTCGGTGATCGACACCGAGAGCTGGACGGTGACCAAGACCATCAAGGTCGGGCAGCGGCCGCGTGGCATCGAATTCACCAAAGACGGAAAATCGGTGCTGGTCGCGGTCGGCGATGACGACACCATCCAGATCATCGACGTCGCCACGCAGCAGATCGTCGACACCCTTCCCTCCGGTCCGGATCCGGAACTGTTCGTGCAGGATGCCGCCGGCAAGATTCTTTACGTCGCCAACGAGAACGACAACACCGTCACCATCATCGATATCGCCCGGCGTGCGCGGCTCGGCGAGGTGCAGGTCGGCGTCGAGCCGGAGGGCATGGCGATCAGCCCGGACGGCAAGATCCTGATCAACACCTCCGAGACCACCAACATGGCGCATTTCATCGACACCGCCACGCGCCAGATCGTGGCCAATGTGCTGGTCGATGGCCGGCCGCGCTTTGCCGAATTCAAGCGCGACAATTCCGAACTGTGGGTCTCCGCGGAGATCGGCGGCACCATCACCATCATCGATCCCACCGAGCGCAAGGCCACCGGAAAGATCAACTTCGCGATTCCCGGGCTACGACGCGAGGCGATCCAGCCGGTTGGCATCGGCATGACCAGGGATGGTAAGACCGCCTTCGTCGCGTTGGGACCCGCCAACCGCATCGCCGTGGTCGACGCCACCAGCCATCAGGTGACGAAATATCTGCTGGTCGGGCAGCGCGTCTGGCACATGGCCTTCACGCCCGACGAAAAATATCTGCTGGTGACCAACGGCGTCTCGAACGACGTCTCCGTCATCGATGTCGCCGCGCTCAAGGTGATCAAGACCATTCAGGTCGGCGAACTGCCCTGGGGCATTACGATTGCGCCGCAATGAAGCAAATGGACATGCCCACCGACGATCTGCCCACGCCCGAGCGCCGTAACGAGCCGGCCGAGGTCGCCGCTTTGTCGATCAAGGGCGTCAGTCATTCCTACGGATCGCGCGTCGCGCTCGATGATATCAGCTTCGCTGTGGCGCCGGGAACGTTCACCGCGCTGCTCGGTCTGAACGGCGCCGGCAAAAGCACGCTGTTCTCGCTGATCACCCGGTTGTTCGGCGTGCAACGCGGCAGCATCCGTATCTTCGGCCACGACATCGGACGCGCCCCCGGCGAGGCGCTACGGGTGCTCGGCGTGGTGTTCCAGCCGCGCACGCTCGATCTCGATCTCTCGGTGATGCAAAACCTGCTTTACCATGCGGCGTTGCATGGCATCGGCCGCCGCGAGGCGCGGGTCCGCGCCGACGAAGTCCTGGCGCAGATCGGGCTGTCCGATCGCAACGCCAGCAAGGTGCGCGATCTATCCGGCGGCCAGATGCGGCGGCTGGAAATAGCGCGCGCGCTGCTGCATCGTCCGCGCCTGCTGTTGTTGGACGAGCCCACCGTCGGCCTCGACGTCAAAGCCCGCGCCGACATGCTCGGCCATGTCCGGCGGCTGGTCAGCGAGCAAGGCATCGGCGTGCTGTTTGCCACGCATCTGTTCGACGAGATCGCCGAGGGCGACGACCTCGTGGTGCTGCATCAGGGCCGTGTACTGGCTCAGGGGCGGCTCCCGCATATTCTCGCGCAAAGCGGCGCGCGCGACCTGCATGCCGCCTTCATGCGGCTTACCGGCACCGCCGCAGATGCGAGCGCGCCATGACGACCGATGCGATCAAACCGCGGCCGGGATTTTCGCTTACGCAGTACGCGGTGTGCATGAACGGCATCGTCTGGCGCGAAGGCCTGCGCTTCCTGCACCAACGCGAACGCTTCATCTCGGCGCTGGTGCGGCCGCTGGTATGGCTGTTCATCTTCGCCGCCGGGTTTCGCCAGGTGCTTGGGATTTCCATCATCCCGCCATACGAGACCTACATTTTGTACGAGGTCTACATCACGCCGGGATTGATGGCGATGATCCAGTTGTTCAACGGCATGCAGTCGTCGCTCTCGATGGTCTACGACCGCGAGATGGGCAACATGCGCACCTTGTTGGTGAGTCCGTTGCCGCGCTGGTACCTGTTGTTCTGCAAGCTGCTGGCCGGCACCGCGGTTTCGGTGCTGCAGGTCTACGCGTTCTTGCTGGTGGCGTGGTTCTGGGATATCGAGCCGCCGCATATCGGCTATCTCACGGTGCTGCCGGCGCTGCTGCTGTCCGGGCTAATGCTCGGCGCGCTGGGCATGCTGATCTCGTCGGGCATCCGGCAGCTCGAGAATTTCGCCGGCGTCATGAACTTCGTGATCTTCCCGATGTTCTTTGCATCCTCCGCGCTCTATCCGCTGTGGCGGGTGCAGGAGGGCAGCCCGGTGCTGGCCTATCTCTGCCAGCTCAATCCATTCACCCATGCGGTGGAGTTGATCCGCTTCGCGCTGTATGGCCGCGTCAACTGGGTGTCGTTGGCCGTGGTCGGCGGATGTGCCGTGGTCTTCATGATTGCTGCGGCGGTTGCCTATGATCCGTCGCGCGGTATTGGCCGGCACGGCCCGGCGGGAGGCGAGACATGAGATGGCGCGCGATGATCGCGGTTTTGATGGCGATGGCCGGATCGGCCGATGTCGGTCGCGCGGCCGACCCGCGCTATCCTGACTGGCCCTGTGCGCAGGCCAAAGTGCCCGAGGTTTCGCTCGCTGCGGTTTGGGCCGGGCCGCCGCTCGACGACGTCGCGAACAAATGGAAGGACGACGCCACGGTCAACGCGCTGGTATCCCGGCTGGCCGCGCGGCGCACGCCGCTCGATGAGGCTGAGAAAACGATCGCGGAATTTCTGTCGGGCGCAACGCCCGAGAAAAGCGAACGCGGCAAGCTGCTGTTTGCCGGACTGTTCGATACGCTCAATGCACAGCGTTCGTCGGTCATGAACGGGCTGGAGCGGGTCACCCGCAAACAGCGCGAGGCGGCAGATTCGATCCGCGCCGAGACGCTGGCGCTCCATGCGCAGCAGGATGCGGCCACGCCGGACCAAGCGAAGATCGAACAGCTCGGCAATCAGTTGCTGTGGCAAACCCGGATTTTCGAGGACCGCCGGCGAGTCATCAAATTCGTCTGCGAGGTCCCGGTCGCGATCGACCAGCGGCTGTTCGCGCTGGGGCGGATGATCCAGCAAGGCATCGAATAGTGCGTGAAGCCGAGACAGCTGCAATCGCAGGAATCAGCTAGTCGCCAGCCCTCGGCTCGGCATGCGCGTCCGCCATCGGCAGATCGGCCTCCCGCCAGCCATCGGTGCCTTCTGGATACCAGGCGACATTGGCGTAGCCGTAAGTCAGCGCGCGCCTGGCCGCATTCCACGACATCCAGCAATTGGCCTGGCAATAGAACACCAGCTGCTTCGCGCTGTCGCCGCCGGTGGCGCGCGCCAGTCCGCGCTTCAGATAATCTTCCGTGACCACGGCGAGCTCGCCATAACCTGTATCGGGCAGCCAGACGCTCCCGGAAATGTTGGACCGCGGCGCCTCGCGCCAGACCGTACCGGGCGGCAGGTTTGGCGGCTTCGGCGGATGCGGCAACACATCGATGAAAGCCGCCGCGCCAGCCCGCCACAGCGCTTCTGCCTCCACCGTGCCCAGCACCCGCGCACCTTTCAGCGTCGCCGGGACCGGCGCGCGATAATTGTCGGTACGATAGCTATCCGGCTCCGGCACCTGTTCCTGCGCATAAGCGGCTATCGCAAATGTCAGTAGCGCGAAGGCAATGCGCGCAACGCTCCGCATCACGGCTGTTTGGTCGGCACCTGCGCGACGATCGGCCGATCGTTTTCGTCGAGCAGCGGAACGCCAAAGCTAAGCAGGATGGCATTGATCTCGGTCTGGTTCTCCTGAATGAAGCGGTTCAGCAGCCGCTTCCAGTTCTGGTCGGCCGCGCGGACGCCCATGCCAATCCGGTAGGCAAGCCGTGGGCCCGCCGTTTCCTTGACGAGCGGCGTGATATGCAGCGGTGGGTTCGCCTGCTTCGCATAGTAGCCGGCCATCGGTCCCCACAACACGCCGGCATCGATCACCCCCGTTGTCACGTCCTTGATCATCGCTTCGGCTGAGGAATCGATTCGGGTGTCGATCATCAGCGGATAGGGTTTGGCGTTCCCCATCAAACCATTGGCCGCCATGTTGGTGGCGGGCGGCGTCGCCGCGACGATGCCGATGTGCTTGTCCTTAAGGCGAGGATCCCCGAGAGTGGCGACATCATCGAGACCGCTGCCGACCTTGGTCACCAGCGCATAGGCCGTGCGGTAATAGGGGTTAGTGCCCTGGACCAGGTCGTCGCCCTGCGGATAGCCCATCACAACATCGCAGCGATGCGCGCCGAGCGTCATGCGGAAGAAGCCCGTCGCCTGCGGAAAGTACGTATAGGCCAGCCGCTTCTGCAGCTTTGACGCCAACAACTCGGCGAGCTTGTTCTCGTACCCCTCGCCCTTCTCGTTGGAGAGCGGCAGATTGCGCGGGTCGGCGCAGACCCGCAGCACCTGTGGATCGACCAGCTCGATCGACAGGTCCGTACCTTCCGCCATCTGTGCAAGCGTTGCCCCGCTACCGAGCAAAGCAACCGAGACGATGCCGGGAATGACCGCCATCGGCCACCGGATCCACGCGGCATTTATCATCGCCGTCTTCTCCTCAGCTTGCAAACTCACGGGTCTCATCCCTACCCGCAGGGTCACGAGAACCACAATCGGTGATCATTTCTTGCCCATGCAGGAATCTTCGGCCTGCTGCGCGGCGGGTGGCTTGTCTTCATGCTTGCCCGGTCGTACCCGGCCGACGGCACTCACGGAACGGGCGCGCAGATAGACATAGAGGTCGTCGATGTAG
>JAQGKA010000220.1 GCA_028290355.1 Tardiphaga sp.
CCGGCCCACTTATCCTCCTTGGCGTTCTTCTTCATGTCGATCAGGATCGGCATGCCCAGGGTTGGCCTGTTCCGCTTCGACACGTCGGGATTGTTCTTGTCGAGCCCGCCGGGAGTCTTCTCCCACGCCACAGCGCCCCACATGCTGCCGTTGCATTCGGCGACGCGGATATTAGCTACACCATCGGCGACCTTCCAGTCGCCCGTCGGGTCCGCCGCAAGGGCCGGCGCCAGCCCTGCCGAAATCAATCCTGCCGACAAAACTATTCCGCAATAAAAGAGATTTCGCGTGGTAATGCTTGGGCGCTGCAACATGCTCAGACCTATGCTTAAGTAGCGGTTTTCGGCGAAGTCAAATCGCCGCATTTAAGTTTTCCAGTTGACGAAGCGACCATCAACCGACGTAAGTACCTCATGCTATATCCGAATCTAGACGTTTCCGAGATGTTTGTTGAACGGCAGGCGCAGCGCAGTTCGATGCACGCGCGTCACCTTAATGAACAGCTCGTTCGAGTTCTCAAGACCATCGGATACGATGTTGGCTTCCAGCGCGGCGTCGGCCAGTATTTGTTCGATCGCGACGGCGCCCGATACCTTGATCTACTGAGCGGATTTGGCGTTTTTGCGATTGGCCGGAACCATCCAGTATTGCGGGACGCGTTGAAGAGCGTTCTCGACGCCGACATGCCCAATCTTGTGCAAATGGACGTTTCCACGCTTGCCGGCATTCTGGCCGAACGCCTGCTGGAGCATGTCCCATATCTGGACAAGGTGTTTTTCGCCAATTCCGGTGCCGAAACCGTCGAAGCGGCAATGAAATTCGCCCGCAATGCGACCGGGCGCAACGAAATCCTGTATTGCGATCATGCCTATCACGGCCTGTCCTATGGCGCGCTGTCGCTGACCGACGATGCGAACTTTCGCGGCGGCTTTGGCTCGCTGCTGCCGGGCTGCGCCTCAGTTCCGTTTAACGACCTCGAAGCGCTGGAAAAGGCGCTCTCCACCAAGCAAGTGGCTGCTTTCATCGTCGAGCCGATCCAGGGCAAGGGCGTCAACATGCCCACCGACGAATTCCTGCCTGGCGCTGCGGCGCTGTGCCGCCGCTACGGTACGCTGTTCATCGCCGACGAAATCCAGACCGGCATGGGCCGCACCGGAAAATTCCTCGCCATCGAGCACTGGAACGTCGAACCCGACATGGTGCTGCTCGCCAAGGCCTTGTCCGGCGGTCACGTTCCGGTCGGCGCGCTGCTGACGCGCAAGCATATCTTCGACAAGATCTTCAACCGCATGGACCGCGCCGTGGTGCACGGTTCGACCTTCGCCAAGAACGACCTGGCGATGGCCGCTGGCATTGCCACGCTCGAGGTGATGAAGCATGAGCGGCTGGTGGAGAATTCCGCCAAGCGTGGCGCCGAATTGCGTCTCGCGCTGCAGAACATGATTCCGGGCTTCGAATTGCTGAAGGAAGTGCGCGGCAAGGGCCTGATGATTGGCGTCGAGTTCGGGCCGCCGAAATCGCTGCGCCTGAAAGCCTCCTGGAACATTCTGGAATCCGCCAACAAGGGCCTGTTCTGTCAGCTCATCACGGTACCGCTGTTCAAGGAGCAGAAGATCCTGACCCAGGTGTCTGGCCACGGCAGCCACACCATCAAGCTGCTGCCGCCGCTGACCATCACCGAAGCCGACTGCAAGTGGATCGAGAACTCGTTCGAGACCGTGATTGCCGACAGCCACCGCGTCCCTGGCGCGATCTGGTCGCTCGGCAAGACGCTGGTCGATAACGCCGTGCGGAAATCGGCTTAGGCTTCAGCCGGCCCGCATCGCGCTCTCGAATTTGCTGCCGAAGTCCGCCAGCTCATCGGCGCCGAGATCGCTGACCGCCCAGTAGTTCAGGCCGCGCTCGCTCCAGCGCCGGATGTTGAATCCCTGCATCGTCTCGATTTTGGCCGTACGTGGCTCGGCATTGGCCGTCTGGGCGACGAACAGATTGATCACATGGGTGCGGCGCCGGTAGACGATGGCGCCGATCGCGCGCCCGTCGATGGTGTCGAGCCGGCCACCGATCAGCGTAAATCCCTGTGCCGTCAGATCGACCACCGGTGGCGCCACGTCGAGCCGGCCATTGAACCAGGGCTTCACCGTATGCTGATCGGTGGACAGCACATCGGTGAGATGTCCGGCCTGTAGCGAACGCAGATGCGCCGAGA
The DNA here is from genome assembly GCA_028290355.1 of Tardiphaga sp. Classification (GTDB taxonomy): domain Bacteria; phylum Pseudomonadota; class Alphaproteobacteria; order Rhizobiales; family Xanthobacteraceae; genus Tardiphaga. The sequence continues at coordinate 2,210 of JAQGKA010000220.1, forward strand.
CGACATCGGACAGGATGCGCTGCTCGTCCTCGCGGCGCAGCACGATGGCGACGAGGCCGGTGGCGGCCAGTGCAGACACCGCCGATCCCATCGCAAAGCCCTTCAACACCGCGCGCCGGTTAGGCGCGCGCGTTTGCGGCAGTGCCGCTTCGATGCGCTGGCGCAGATGGAGCGGCGCCTTGAAGCGCAATTCGTCATCTGCCATTGCCTTGCTCATGTTGCGATAGGCGCTGAGCAGCGCAGCACAGCGCGGGCATCCGGCAATATGTTCCTCGACCTCGCGGGCGTGGCCGGCGTCGAGCTCGCCGTCGAGCAGCGCGTGCAGCAGGATCTCGGCCTCGTCGCAGGTCATTTCGGTTGCTCCTCTTCCGCCATCCACGCTTCGCGCAGCATGGCGCGCGCCCGCGCGAGGCGCGACATCACGGTGCCCACCGGCGCATCGACGATTTCGGCGATTTCGCGGTAGGACATGTTCTGAATTTCACGCAGCACGATGGTTTCCCGGAACGGCTCCGCCAGTGCATCGATCAAGCGGCGGATAACCGTCGCGTCCCGGCGCCGCAGCAATTGCGTTTCCGGCGACTCCTGCGCCTCATGCCAGAGTGGCGCAGCATCGCTGGAATCGTCCGGCACATCTTCAGCGGCGGCGGTTGGCGCACTTGCGCGCCGCGCAAACTCGGCGTGGCAGACGTTGCGTAGAATCGAAAATAGCCATGGCTTCATCGCCGGGCCGCGATAGCTGTCGAAGTGCCTGAGCGCGCGCAGATAGCATTCCTGCACGGCGTCGTCGGCGTCGGTCGCGTCGCGCAGCAGATAGCGCGCCAGGGTATAGACGTCGTCGAGATACGGCAGCGCGGCGTCGCGAAAACGCTGCGTCTTGTCCGGGTCGTTCTCCACCGCATTCACTGGCATCGTTTTGCCTGTTATGGCCGATGTCCGGCTGCTGGCATTCCAGCCGCCGGACATCGTTGTGATGCCTTGCTTTTGGTTGCTACTCAACCTTGATCATCCCCGTCATGTGCGGATGCAGCGAACAAAAGTACTTGTAGTCGCCGGCGGTGGTGAAGGTGAACGAGTAGCTGTCGTCGGTATCCAGGGCTTTCGACTTGAACTTGCCGGCCGAGACCACCGTATGCGGGATGTCGTCCTGGTTTTTCCAGGTCACGGTAGTACCGACTTTCACGGTGAGTTCGGCCGGCGTGAAAGTGAAATTGTCGATCGTTATCGTCGAATCTTCGCAGCGGGCGGCGGTCATCTGGGACGCCATGATCGCAGCGACGGCGCAGCGGATGCCAAGGGTGCGCAGGGATGCAAATGTCATGATACGATGGTCCTCAACCCTGCAACGGGGTGTCGATGATCGCGAGGCTTTCATTGCCCGGCTTGAAGGTGATGCTCGCGGTGCCGAGCAGTGTGCGCAGTTTGTCGTCGGCGACCTTCATCGGCCCGGGCGAGGCGGCGGTACCCGGCGCCGGCTGCGGGAAGGCCGTCGAACGCGCGGTGTGGAAGGTGACGTTGCCCTCGACCTTCTGCATCACCTGATGGATGTGACCGTTCAGTACGGTGACCGAGCCGAAGCCTTTCAGATAATCCAGCGCACGGGCGCCGTCCTCGGTGCCCCAGCCCCAGGTCGGATAGACCGACCACAGCGGGATATGCGCGAACACCACGATCGGCGTCGATTTCGAGCGGCCCTTGACGTCGTTCTCCAGCCATTCGAGCTGTTCGGCGCCGAGATTGCCGAGCCCGCCGGCCTTGAGGTCGACCACGTTGACGAGGCCGATGAAGTGCACGCCGCTGGCGTCGAAGGAATACCAGCCGGCGCCCTTGGTGCCGCGCCCGTAGCGCTCGCGATACAGCTTCACCTCCTCATCGATGAAGTCGTGTTCGCCGGGCACGTAATGCACGTCGAGCCGGGCCTGCGAGATGATGCGGTCGGCGTCGTCGAATTCGGACGCCTTCGACAGATGGCTGATGTCGCCGGTGTGGATCATGAAGGACGGTTTTACGGGCATCGCCTTGATCCGGCCAATGGCTTCCTCCAGCGTGCCGAGTGCATTGGGATTGGCCGGCTTGTCGAAGCCGATATGGCTGTCGCTGATCTGCAGGAAGGTGAGGCCAGCCGGCTCCGCCGCCTGCGCGGATCCCACAAGGCCCAGCGAGCGCGGCACGCCGCCGGAAATGGTCCAGAGCACACCGGTGCCGGCCCAGGTCATGCACTCCAGCACCTTGCGGCGGCTGAGGCGGGGATCGTCGTCATGATGGTCGTGATCGAATGTGCTCATCGCCAATCTCCATGCGCCCAGCATTGGGCTACGGGGACTGGATCGGGCGAGGGCGGGGTTTATTCCCGGAAATCGGCCTTATCGCGAATCCGTGATGATCATCGATGCACCTTTCTCGGCGATCATCGCGGTCGGCGTGTTGGTATTGCCCGACGTGATCGTCGGCATCACCGAAGCATCGACGACGCGCAGGCCGGCGATCCCGTAAAATCGCAGCCGCTCGTCCACCACCGCCGTCGGGTCTGATGCCGTGCCCATCTTGGCAGTGCCGACCGGATGAAAGATCGTGGTGCCGATATCGCCGGCGGCCTTCGCCAGCGAGGCCGCGTCGTCGCCGACCGAAGGCCCCGGCAGATATTCTTCCGGATGATAGGCGGCTAGCGCGGGCTGCTTCATCAGCCGCCGCGTGGTGCGGATTGCGTCGGCGGCGACCTGACGATCTTCGTCGGTAGAGAGATAATGCGGCGCAATCGCCGGCGCCTCATCAGGCTTGGCCGAGCGCAGTTGCACCGTGCCGCGCGAGGTAGGCTGCAGGTTGCAGGCGCTGACTGTGATGGCGGGAAAGCGGTGCAGGGGATCGCCGAACTTGTCGAGCGACAGCGGCTGGACGTGAAACTGGATATTGGCGCGCTCGCGATGCGGGTCGGAGCGGGTGAAGATGCCGAGCTGCGATGGCGCCATGGTCAGCGGCCCGCGACGCCGGAAGGCATAGTCAAGACCCATCAGCCCGCGCCGCAGCAGCGAGTAGTAGGTCTCGTTCAGCGTGCGCACGCCGGAAACCTTGTAGATCGCGCGCTGCTGCAGATGGTCCTGCAGGTTGCGGCCGACGCCTTGCCGGTCCAGCGTCACATCGATGCCGGCCTGCGCCAGCCAGTCCGTCGGGCCGATGCCGGAGCGCTGCAGCAGATGTGGCGAACCGATGGCGCCGGCGCAGAGGATCACCTCACCCCTCGTGCGTGCCTCGACGATTTCGCCGTTCTGCAGGAATCGCACGCCGACGGCGCGGCCTTCCTCGATGATCAGTCGATCGACCATCACTTTTGTTTCAAGCCGCAAATTCGGGCGATTCAGAACGGGCTTCAGGAAGCCGCGCGCGGACGACCAGCGCCGGCCGCGCTTCTGGTTGACGTGGAAATAGCCGATGCCTTCATTGTCGCCGGTGTTGAAATCGTCGGTCCGGCGGATGCCCATTTCGGCTGCGGCATTGCCGACCGCGTCGAGCACTGGCCACGACAGCCGCGGCGCCTCGATCCGCCAGCCGCCGCCAGTGCCGTGATGCTCGCTCTCGCCCAGAAAATGATCCTCGAGCTTTTTGAAGGCCGGCAGCACGTCGTCATAGCCCCAGCCGGCCAGCCCGAGCTGGCGCCAGTGATCGTAATCGGCGGCCTGACCGCGCATAGAGATCATGGCGTTGATCGCCGAGGAGCCACCGATCACCTTGCCGCGCGGGTAGGCCAATGAACGACCGTTGAGGCCTTGTTCCGGCTCGGTGCGGAACATCCAGTCCGAGCGCGGATTGCCAATCGCGAAGAGGTAGCCGACCGGGATGTGGAACCAGATCCAGTTGTCGTTGCCGCCGGCTTCGAGCAGCAGCACGCGCTTTCGGGGATCGACTGACAGCCGGTTGGCAACGATGCAGCCGGCGGTGCCCGCGCCGACGACGATATAGTCGAAATCACCCTCGAGCCGTGTCGTCATCGTTCCATCGCCTCATCCACGGTCTCAGCGCCGCGCCGGAACGCCTTAGCGGCGCCGCGGCGGTCTGTACAGCACCCGGTGGCTCGGGCAGCTTGGGCGGCTGGCACGCCGTGTGCTAGACAGAAACCTCCAGCCATTTGACCCATTCGAGACCTGATCCCATGCCCATCATCAATCGCGTCGCCGATCTGCAGCCGGACATCATGGCCTGGCGCCGGGACCTCCATGCCCATCCCGAGGTGATGTACGACGTGCACCGCACCGCCGGCTTCGTGGCCGAGCAGCTGCGCGCCTTCGGCTGCGACGAGGTGGTGACCGGGATGGGGCAGACCGGCGTGGTCG
>JAQGKA010000293.1 GCA_028290355.1 Tardiphaga sp.
AGCCGCGCACGATCCTCGCGGACGATGCCGGTGAACAGCAGCTGCCCGGCGTTCGACGTCCTCACCTCGCACGGCATCTTTTCACCATCGAGCGCCAGCGTATAGGTGCCGAGTTCTTCGCACCAGAACGCATCCTCGAATTTTTCCGACAGCGTTTGCGCCTCGGTTTCCAGCTGTCGGGCCTTGTCCATCAAGCCCATGCGCAGCGCCAGGCGCGCCGCCAGTTGCTTGGCGGCATAGACATAGCCCTGCACCTCGGCGAGCGCGATATAGCCTTCGGCGAGTTTGCCGTCGGCGTGGAAGATCGCATCATACGAGTCCTTCCAGCCCTGATTGGCGAGGCCCTGTTCGCTCGCGCGCCGATATTCGACAAAGCCATCTCTGTCGGGATCGCCGGGCCCGTCGATCCAGCGTAACGCCGCCTCGATAGCCGGCCACAACTCGCGCAAAGTTTCGTCATCGCCGGTGCGTTCGACATAGAGACCGGCGAGCAGCACGAATAGCGGAGTGGAATCGACGCTGCCGTAATATTGCGCGAACGGCACCTCGCGCAGCGCCGCCATTTCGCCGCCGCGCATCTCGTGCAGGATCTTGCCGGGCTCGGCGTCCGCGAGCGGATCGACGCTCCTCGCCTGAAACGCCGCGAGCCGCTTCAGCACGCCGCGGGCGACGCGCGGATCGATCCACAGCATCTGCAGCGCGGTGATCAGGCCGTCGCGGCCGAATGTGGTCGAATACCAGGGAATGCCGGCATAGGGATAGCGCCCCTGTGGCGTTTCCGTCATCAGCATGTTCAGGTCGGCCATCGCCTGACACAGCACCTCGTTAAAAATATCGTTCGAGGTCTCGATGGACGTGGCGCCTTTGGTCGATCGCCGCATCTCGCGGCGATGTGCGAGGAGGCCGCGGAAAAACGGCGCCGGCTTGTGCCCAACCGAGGCATTGCAGCTGGCCGTCACGAACAACGATGTGCTCTGCTGCGGCGCCAGTTCAAAATGATAGGTGGCAGTATTTGCCGCCAGCCGGGTCGGGCGCGGATCGAAATGCACCATGGTGCTACGCACCGTGTTGTCGAGGCCGGTATATTCCAGCGCGACCTCGCTGGGGCCGAGCAGTCGGCTGGTGGCGACGCCGCGGTGCGACCGCCTCTCGCCGCGCACCTCGAACAGGTCGGCGAAATCATTGTCGAAGACCAGCGTCAGATCGAAGCTCGCCGGATGTTCGCCGTGGTTCTGCAGGCCGACGCGCTGATAGGCGGTGCCGCGCCACAGGAAGAAAGTGCGCACGATGTGCAGCATGTCTTTCTGTAGCACGAGGCGGCCGTTGCGGTAGATATCGGGATTGGTGAGATCGACGGTCAGTGCGGAATTGTCGTCGCGCAGATTGGAGCCGAGCAGCAGCGGTTGCACGTCGTCCAGCGCCAGCTCAAGCCGCGCCAGATAGCGTGTATCGGCGTTGAACAGCCCGTCGGGTCCGCCTGCGGAGGCGCCTATGTCACCATGGCTGTCGAGCACCACGAACGTATCGTCATGCTTCAGAGCGCGGCGCGGCCGTGCCGCGGGGCCGGTCATCGGAATATAGAACGGTGATTCCGACGCCGGTTCGACGGCGTGAATCGTAGTAAGTCTGGCTGCGGCGTCGATGGACATAAGAACCTCGGCCGGTTGATGTGAAGACTGGCCGTCTGTACGAACGACTCAGCGCAGGATCGTAAACCCGTTAGGCCGCGTGTTGGGCGAGGCGGCTCATTTCCTGGGTCACGAGTTCGCGATACGGGCCCTGGCCCTGCATCAGGCTGTCGGGCTTGCCGTCCTCGATGATCTTGCCGCCTTGCAGCATGATGACGCGATCGAAGTTGCGCAGTGTGGCCAGACGATGCGCGATCGCGATCACGGTGCGGCCGCGCATCAGGCGGCTCAGCGCCTCGCGGATTGCTTCCTCGGATTCGCTGTCCAGCGCAGCGGTGGCCTCATCCAGCAGCAGGATCGGTGCGTCCTTCAGGAACGCACGCGCAATCGCGATGCGCTGGCGCTGGCCGCCCGACAGTTTCACGCCGCGGTCGCCGACCTGGGTGTGCAAGCCTTCCGGCAGCGTTTCGACGAAATCGCAGCGCGCCGATATCGCCGCGCGCAATACTTCTTCGTCGGTGGCGGTCGGCCGGCCATAGCGGATGTTTTCCATGATCGAGCGATGAAACAGCGAGATATCCTGCGGCACCACCGAGATCGCCTGGCGCAGGCTGAGCTGGGTGACGCGGGAGATATCCTGACCGTCGATGGTGATATTGCCATTCTGCACATCGTAGAAGCGCTGCAGCAAGACGAACAGGCTCGACTTGCCGCCGCCGGACTGACCGACCAGGCCGACGCGCTGGCCAGCCTTGAGCCGCAGGCTGAACTTCTCGAACACCGGCTGGCCGCCGGGATAATGGAACGAGATATTGTTGAAGGCGATCGCCGCCCCGTTCTTCACCAGCGGTTCCGCCTCTGGATGATCGCGCAATTCATGCGGCACCAGCAGCGTGGCGAGTGCTTCCGACAGGCGCGCGACATGTTGGGTGACATCGACCAGCGCCACCGCGAGATCTCGCGTGGCGTGAAGGATCGACAGGCCGAGGGTGCAGACCAGCACCACATCGCCCGTGGAGGCGCCGCCGCGTTGCCACAGCATGATCGCCCAGGCGAGAAGCGCGATGGTCAGCACGACGGTGATCGCCGCATGGGTCAGACGCAGTCGTTCGAGATAGCGCAGGCTGCGACTGCGCGCGTTCAACTCGCGGTCGACAGTGGCATCGAAGCGGTCGTGCTCGAAGCGCAAGCCGCAGAAGGCGCGGACCAGCGGCATATTATTGATGACATCGACCATTTCGCCGTCAACCGCCGCGGCCTTGTCGGCAAAGTCGTCATGCAGGTCCTTGCCGGCGGCGGCCATCTTGAACATCGCGATAACGACAGCGCCGGCGATCACGGCGAGGCCCGCCGCCATCGGCACGCTGACGGTGCCGATCAGGGCGATTGCCGCAATTGTGGCGACGCATGGCGGCAACACATTCCAGACGAACATGTTTTCGACGGTAAAAACGGCATTCGAGGTGGCGGTAATGCGGCTGGTCAGCATTCCCGGCAGCCGGTCGGTAAAATAGCTCGGCGCATGGCCGGTCAGATGCCGGAAAATGTCGCGGCGCAGATCGCCGGTGACGCCGACGAATGTGAAACTCGCGGTCCAGCTGGCGACGCGCCAAAGGAACATGTCGGCTGAAATCAGCGACACCAGAAAAATAAATGCCAGCCAGACCCCGCCGCTGCCGCTGTTCGGGCCCGCCGAGAGACCATCGACCAGATATTTGATGCCGTATTGCGTGCCTACCGAACAGGCGACGGCCGCAAGTACAGCAAGCAGGATGACGGTATGTGATGCGGAGCGCTGTTTGATATAGCGCATTACGAAGGCGAAAGGGTGCTGCGAATATCCGGAAAGGTTGTCCATGTGATGCTCAAAACCCATTGAAGGAAAACAAGAATCCTGACGAACGGCGTCCCCGCCCGCTCGTGTGAACAACGCCATTCCAAAATTCCCACGCTCTCGCCATCACGGCGCAACAATTTGGCAGCATCAACACGACAGGAAATCTGAGCGGGCGTGATGGCATCAGCAAGACCACAGTGTGGACGAAGTGGGCATATCACGTAGGAACTTCGCAGATGCGAGAACGTTCCCGACTCGGCATGCCGGTGCCGACACGTAGCGAAGGAAGTCTTCATCACGCCAACAACAGGAGATGTGTAAATGCGCATCGCGCAGGTTGCTCCGCTTACCGAAGCTGTTCCGCCCAAGCTCTATGGCGGCACCGAACGGGTCGTGCACTGGTTGACCGAGGAACTGGTAGCTCTGGGAAATGAGGTCACGCTGTTCGCCAGCGGGGATTCACAGACGTCGGCGAAGCTGGACGCCGGCTGGCCAAAGGCGCTCCGACTCGATGGCTCGGTTCGCGATCCCAACGCACTCCACATGGAGATGCTGGAACGTGTGCGGCAGAAATGTGACGATGAGCAGTTCGATTTCCTGCATTTCCATCTCGACTACTACCCGTTCTCGCTGTTCGCCCGGCAGCCCACCCCCTTCCTCACCACGCTGCATGGCCGGCTCGATCTTCCCGAACACCAGCCGGTATTCACCACTTTTAATAAAGCTCCCGTCATTTCGATTTCGAACGCGCAGCGGCGTCCGGTGCCGCAGGCGAACTTTGTCCGCACCGTCTATCATGGGCTGCCAGAGAAGCTGCTGACACCGCAGCCGATTACGCCGAGCTATCTCGCCGTGCTCGGCCGTATCGCGCCGGAAAAGGGCGTCGACCGCGCCATCAAGATCGCGATCCGCTGCAACATGCCGCTGAAGATCGCCGCCAAGATCGACCGCGCCGACCAGGATTACTATGACGAGATCATCCGCCCGCTGATGGATCACCCGCTGGTGGAATATATCGGCGAGATCGGCGATCACGAGAAGCCGCAATTCCTCTCGGGCGCGCTCGGGCTGCTGCTGCCGATCGACTGGCCGGAGCCGTTCGGGCTGGTGATGATCGAATCGATGGCCTGCGGGACGCCGGTGATCGCTTATAACCGCGGCTCGGTGCCGGAGATCGTCGACCAGGCATTGACGGGCTTCATTGTCGAGGACGAGATCAGCGCTGCCGCAGCGGTGGGACGTCTCGCAGGCATGGACCGCGTCGCGATCCGCAAGCGTTTTGAGGAGCGCTTCACCGCGCGGCGGATGGCGTTGGACTACATGGCGGCATATCGAGACCTCACCAATGTGGGCACGCCGAAGATCAGGCTGGTACAGAGCGCGGAGTAGGGCGTGAACGCCATATTGTACGAATAACGTAAGGGCGGCTCATGGCCGCCCTTTTATTTTGTTCGATTGTGACGCCAACGAATCCCCCTACTTGCTGGGAGAGCCGGCCACCCTCCCCGCAAGGGAGGGAGAAGAACGCCGTGGCAATTCGACGATTTTCCCCACCTGTACAGCCTGCCTGACATTTGCGAGAAACAGGGTCCGCTTTCGCGGCGCGCATCATTTCGCGCGCCGGAAACCAGCATCCCTTGCATCAACAGGCCCGCATGACCGCCGTTTCCCGTTTCGAACTGATCCTGCTGCTGATGGCTGTCATCGTAGTGCTCGACCTGATAGCGCGGCGGTTTGAGCTGCCGCGCGCGGCGGCCTTGATTCTGGGCGGGATCGGCTTTGCCGTGATCCCCGGCACGCCCGATGTCGAGCTTGATCCCGATCTGGTGCTGGTGCTGTTTCTGCCGCCGCTGCTGATGGCGAGCGCCTGGTTCACCTCGTGGCGGGATTTTCGCGCCGATATCCGGATCATTCTGCAACTCGCGGTCGGCGCGGTCTTCTTCACGACGCTGGTGGTCGGCGTTGTGACCCATCTGGTGATGCCGTCGCTGCCCTGGGCGGCGTGCTTCGCGCTCGGCGCCATCGTTTCACCGCCGGATTCGGTGGCCGCAAAAGCGGTGCTGGCGAAGTTGCCGCTGCCGCCACGCGTCATCATGCTGCTGGAGGGCGAGAGCCTGGTCAACGACGCCTCCGGACTGGTGCTGTTTCGCCTTGCGGTGGCGGCGGCGCTTACTGGCACTTTCAGCGCCAACCATGCGACATTCGACTTTCTCTGGCTTGCCACCGGCGGCATGATGGCCGGCGCGGCATTCGCCTGTCTCTCGATCTTCGTCATCAAGCGGATACGTGATCCCGACTTGGTGATCATCTGGACCTTTCTCAATGCCTGGATCTCCTACATCGCGGCGGAAAAGCTCGGCGTCTCCGGCGTGCTGTCCACGGTCACCTGCGGCATGATTCTGGGGTGGCAGCAGCACGAGCTCTTCAGCGCCACAATCCGCACCCGCGCGATCGCCGTGTGGGGCGTAATGGTGTTCGTGCTGGAGTCGCTGGTGTTCATCCTGATCGGGCTGTCGCTGCGCGGCGTGCTGACGCGTCTCGGCGGCGCTGATGCTCTGATGGCTCTGCTGCCGGCGACTGCGGCGATCGTCGCCGCGGTGATCGTCGCGCGCTTCGTCTGGATTTTCCCCAGCACCTATCTGCCGCGTCTGCTGATCCCGTCGTTGCGGGCGCGCGATCCCTATCCGCCGCTGGCGGTGCCGTTCGTCATGAGCTGGGCCGGCTTGCGCGGCGTGGTCAGCCTTGCCGTGGCGCTGTCGCTGCCGGAAGGATTTCCCGGCCGCGACTTCATCCTCGCGGTCACCTTCGCGGTGATCCTCGTCACCGTGCTGGTACAGGGCACCACGCTGGCGCCGCTGGTGCGGCTGCTGTCGAAGGGCAGCTTTACAACGCTGCACACCTCGATGCTCTCGGAAGCGCAGGCCCGTGCGCTGGTCGCCACCGCGCAACTAGCGGCGGTGGAGAAGGAGTCGCTCAATGCCGATGGCACGCATCGCCATCCGCGGCTGTTCGAGCAGTATTCCTACCGCGTCCGGGCATCGACGCGGTTCTCCGAGGAAACCGAAACGCTGACGCCGCACCGTATCGAGCATTTCACCGCGGTGCTGGCGGCAATTGCGGCCGGCCGCCAGGAATTGCTGCGACTGCATCGCAGCGGGGAAATTCACGACACGGTGCTGCACGCGATCGAGCAGGAACTCGATCTCGAAGAGGTCAACGTGCAGCGTTTCGTATAGGCGCTTTCGTCCGACGGCTTCTCAACGTCGCAGGCGCGGTCTACATTCTCCCGATCAAGCGCTTGTTCAAGGCGCGATCAGGGAGAGAAATATGAGACTGCAGGGATTATCCGCGATCGTCACCGGCGGCGCCTCGGGCTTCGGCGCCGAGATCGCGCGGGCCTATGTCCGCGAGGGCGCCAAGGTGGTGATTCTCGACCTCAATGCCGACGGCGCGAAAAAGGTCGCGGCGGAGATCGGCACCGGCGCTGTGGCGCTCGGCGGCGATGTGACGAAGAAGGCTGATGTCGATGCCGCCGTGAAGCTGGCAGTCGATCGGTTCGGCAAGCTCGACGTCGTTGTCAACAATGCCGGCTGGACGTTCCGCAACAAGCCGCTGCTCGAGGTCACCGAAGACGAGTTCGACAAGACCTTTGCGATCAACGTGAAATCGATCTTCCTGATGACCAATGCCTGCGTGCCGGTGATGCGCAGACAAAAGAGCGGGCGCATCATCAATATCGGCTCCACCGCTGGCGTGCGGCCGCGGCCGGGACTGACCTGGTATAATGGCAGCAAGGGCGCGGTGAACCTGATGTCGAAATCGATGGCCGTGGAACTGGCGCCGGACGGCATCCGCGTCAACTGCATCGCGCCGGTGATGGGCGAAACAGGATTGCTGGAAGCCTTCATGGGCGTGCCGGACACGCCGGAGAACCGCGCCAAATTCATTTCCACAATCCCGCTCGGCCGGATGTCGCGTCCCTCGGACATCGCCAATGCCTGCGTCTACCTCGCCGGCGAGGAATCCGAGTTCCTGACCGGTGTAATCCTGCCGGTGGACGGCGGTCGCACCATCTGACCGCTGAGGGAAATTCATAAACCATCGAATCCAGTCAGATTCGATTCACCACTTCGATTAAGCAATTCAGCTGCCGTTCATGCGATGGTCTTGGCATGATCGGGGGACAAGCCCCGGCAGGGAAGGCGTCGGGGCCAGGCCGCATCGCGGTCTGGCCCTCCTCTTTGGGGACATCATGGCAGCTAAGAAACGACCGGCACCGCGCAAGAAGGCGAAAGCCTCAGACGCGGTCTATCCGACCTCCGCGGTCTCGATCGCGGCACGCAATCTGCTCAACATGGCCGTCGTGATGGCGTCCTGCGCGACGATTTTGCTGGCGCTGATGATCGTCAAGAAATTCTAGCTCACTTCATCTCGCCGAGCATCGTCGGGATCAGTTCCGACACCGTCGGATGGATCGGCACCGCGTTCTGCAGCGCTGTGTAATCAGCGCCGATGTTCATCACGTCGAGAATGCCGTGGATGGCCTCGTCGCCGCCGGTGCCCAAAATCGCCGCGCCGAGAACCTTTTTCGTTTCGGCATCGACCACCACCTGCATCATGCCCGCGGTCTCACCTTTTTCGACGGCGCGGCCGACGCGCGTCATCGGCCGGCGGCCGATCAGCAATTTCCTGCCAGTGGCGCGGGCCTGCGCCAGGGTCATGCCGACGCGGCCGAGCGGTGGATCGATGTACAGCGCATAGCCGAGAATCCGATCGCTGACCCGGCGATGCTCGCCGTCGAGCAGATTGGCGGCGACGATCTCGAAATCGTTGTAGGCGGTATGGGTGAAAGCGCCGCGGCCGTTGCAGTCGCCCATCGCAAAAATGCCGGGCACGTTGGTTTCGAGGCCGTCATCGACTTTGATATAGCCGCGCGGATCAAGTGCAACACCGGCCTTGTCGAGAGCTAGGTCGTCAGTATTGGGACGGCGGCCGACCGCGAGCAGCACATCGCTGCCGATGATCTCCGGGTCGCCTTCGGTGCAATCGACATCCACGCCGATGCCGTCCGGATGCGGCCTGAAGGTGATGCATTCGGCGCTGGTGCGGATGTGGATGCCTTCCGCCAGCAGAATGTCGCGGATAGCTTCGGAAATCTCCTCGTCCTCGCGCGACACCAGATGCGCGCCCTTTTCGACCACAGTCACCTCGGCGCCGAAGCGGCGATACATCTGCGCGAATTCCAGCCCGATATAGCTGCCGCCGATCACCACCAGATGTTTTGGCACCCGATCCAATTGCAGAATGCTGGTGTTGGTGAGATAGGAAATGTCGTTGATCCCCGGCATATCAGGCACCACGGCGCGGCCGCCGACATTGATGAAAATCTTCGGCGCGGTGAGCAACTCGTCACCGACGCGAATCGTGTCGGCGGATTCGAAGCGGGCATGGCCCTGGATCACGGTGCAGTTCTTCATGCCGCGCAACCAGCTCTCGACGCCGTTGCGCGCATTCATCGTCACGGTCTGGGCGCGTGCCTTGACGCGGGGCATGTCGATGCGCACCGCGTCGATCATGACGCCAAAGTCGGCGCCGCGGCGGGCGAGGTGCGCAGCATAGGCGCTGGCGACCAGGGTCTTGGTCGGCATGCAGCCGGTATTGACGCAGGTGCCGCCGAACAATTTGCGCTCGATCACCGCGACGGACAGGCCGGCATTTGTCAGGCGGCCGGCCAGTGACGGGCCGGCCTGCCCCGCGCCGATGACGATGGCGTCGAAGCGGCGGGTCATTTCAGCGCGAGCACGATCAGGGCCGCGCCGATGATGGCGACGGCGTCTTCGATGAAGGCCGCTGGCGCATCCTTGCCGAAATTCGCGGCGAGCTGGCTGCGAACGCTGGCTCCGCCGAGCGTGCCAATCACCGCGCCGACGATGCCGGCCAGCGCGCCGAGCAGCCAGTTGGCAGGGCCGGCGATGGCGATGCCGGCGACAGCGCCAATCAACACGCGGGCACCGAACTGCATCGGAATCTTGCGGCTCGGTGTCGATGGCAATTGGTCGGTGACAAGTTCGCCGATCGCGAGAACGGTGAGGATGATCGCGGTCCAGATCGAGCCGAGAAACGATAGCCAGCTGCCCGCGACATTCAGCAGACCGAGATAGGCGGCCCAGCTCACCGCGGCCGCCGGGGTCAACGCCCGCAATCCGGCGATCACCCCCATCAGCAATCCAAGCACGTCAATCATGGCTCGCTCCCCTCACTGACGCAGTCCGCACCTGCCAGGGAAGAGACTAGCCGCGCTTGTGCGATCCGCCAACTGGAACGGTATTAATTAACTGCCGGGATCATGGCCGCGATCGGGGCGCCAGTCACTTGCTCGCCGGCTGCGGGCTTCGCCAGCGCGCCCACAGCCGCTCGAACAGCGGCAGCAGCCCGCGCGGCGTCACCAGGATGACCGAGATCACCACGATGCCGTAGATGAAGTAATGCAGGCCGGGCAGGGTGCTGCCCAATTTGCCGCGCAGCACTTCGCCGAGCGG
>JAQGKA010000393.1 GCA_028290355.1 Tardiphaga sp.
GGGCGCGCCAGGCTTCCGGTGCGCGGGCGTGGTGATGCAGGAACGACAGCGGCAGCGCCAGCCGGTCGGGATCGGTGCCCTCGAAACTGGCGCAGCCGATCATCACGTCGAAGCGATTTTGCCGCACGTAGCTCCAGATGCCCTGCCACAACAGTTCGACGGTGCGCTTGTTGCGATAGCGCGGCAGCACGCAGGAGCGGCCGAGCTCGAGAAACCGCAGCCCGGCGTGGCGCTCGATCATGCCGGATAGATCGAATTCGCTTTCGGTGTAGAATCCGCCATGCTTGATCGCGGTTTCATGCTTTAGCAGGCGATAGGTACCGACCACCGGCTGCTTGCCTGATAGCGACGGCTTGGCGGCGTGGTCGATCACCATCAGATGATCGCAGATCTTGTCGAAGGCGTCCTTGTCGCGCCGCGCCAACATGGTGGCGGCGTCGGCGATGGCGGTGCCGTCCTTGTAAAACACCTTGTAGCGCAGCTTCTGCGCGCGCTTCACCTCGCGCTTGTCCTGCGCCAGCCGCACTTCGAGCGGGCCAAGCCGGCCGAGCGTTGCCGGGGGAGCTGGAAAACCTTCGACGGTTTCGATATGCAGCGGCGGCTTGAACCAGGTGATCGCGGTATGCGCGGCCGCGCCCATGTTCTGTGGCCGCAGCATCTGCATAAAGCCTTGCTTCGGTCGCGCCAGTTCGTTGCCCTGCATGGCCATCCCCAACCCAATCACCTTGGGCCGCAAACATCCGATTCGAATCGATGCGGCCTTCAGGAATTAGACATCACGCGCGCTCAACAGCCGTGTGACGGCCGCATGGACGGAATGTGACAACGGGGGATCGCAAACAACGCTCCGTCCTCATCCTGAGGAGCGGTCCACTCGGACCGCGTCTCGAAGGATGGCCGCATGTGACATCTTGCGGCATCACATGGTTCGAGACGGCGCCGAAGCGGCGCCTCCTTCACCATGAGGAGCCAAAGATCAGGCCGCGAGGTGCCGGGAGGTGGCAAGGTTCGCCAGCGCTTCCGCCAGCTTCTCGCGATCCAGCGGCTTGACGAGGAAGCCATCCATGCCGGCCTCGAAGCAGGCGTAGCGATCTTCCACCAGCGTGTTGGCGGTCAAGGCCAGGATCGGCGTGCGCCGCCCGCGCTGGCCGGCCTCGCGGGCGCGAATCCGCTTGGCGGTCTCGATGCCGTCGAGTTTCGGCATCTGGATATCCATCAGCACCAGATCGTAGGGCGTGCCGGCGGAATCCGACGCCAGCCAGGATTCCAGCGCCTCGTCGCCATTGGTGGTGATGACGGCGTGATGGCCGAGCCGCGCCAGCAACGAGCGCATCAGCAGCGCATTGATCTCGTTGTCCTCGGCGACGAGAACCGAAAGGCTGTGCGAGTTGGCTGGCGGTTCGGTCGCGATAGGCTCCTGTTCGAACAGATCATCGCCCGCCATCGCCGGTGCCGGCGCTTCCGGCGCGAGCGTCAGCCGCGCCGCCAGCGACGCCGCACGCAGCGGCTTCACCAGATAGCCGGTGAAAGCAGCGGTCACCGCCGGCTGCAATTCGTGTCGCATCGCCGGCGTGAACATCACGATGCGCTGGATCGCATAGGGCTTCGCCATCTCGGCGAGCCGCTCGACATCCGCGGGCCCCATGGCGCGGTCGATCAGGATCGCGTGCCAGGAGCGTTCGGGCAGCAGCGCCTGCGCCACCGCGAGATCCGACACTGTGCAGGTCTGCGCACCCCAGCGTTCCAGCCGCCGCGCCGTCAGCGTCGCCTCGATGGTCTGCGGCGCCACCAGCATCACCGACTGACCGGTAAGGTCGGGCGCCACGAAGGTCTTGCGGTCGCCATCGCCATCGCCATCGCCGGCGGCCAGCGGGATCGATACTTCGAAGGTCGAACCGACGCCGGGCTGGCTTTGCAGCGTGATGCGGCCATTCATGCGCTTGACGATGCGCTCGCTGATGCTGAGGCCGAGGCCGGTGCCGCCGTAATTGCGCGCGGTGCCCTCGTCGGCCTGTTCGAATTCGCGAAAGATGCGCTGCTGTGCTTCTGGCGCGATGCCGATGCCGGTGTCGCGCACCAGGAAGCTGATCTCGTTCGGCCGGATGCCGGGCTCGACGATCAGCGCGACGCCGCCGGTCGAGGTGAATTTGATGGCGTTGCCGGCGAGGTTGAGCAGCACCTGGCGCAAG
Source organism: Tardiphaga sp. (assembly GCA_028290355.1). GTDB lineage: Bacteria > Pseudomonadota > Alphaproteobacteria > Rhizobiales > Xanthobacteraceae > Tardiphaga. The sequence goes on from JAQGKA010000393.1 coordinate 2,190, forward strand.
CGTGCGGCATCGCCGACGACCTCCAGCGGTAGCCGCTCGTCCACATAGGCGGCGATCTCGAGGTTGCGGGCCTGCGCGCGCGGCGCCAGCAATTCGGTGATGTCCTCGATCAGCGCGGCCAGCGCGAACGGGCGATGTTCAAGGTCGATCTTGCCGGCTTCGATCTTGGAATAGTCTAGCAGTTCCTCGATCAGCGACAGCAGCGCATCGCCCGATGTTTTCACGGCCTTGGCGTAGGTGGTCTGCTCCGGCGTCAGCGGCGTATCGAGCAGCAGTCCGCTCATGCCGATGATGCCGTTCAACGGCGTGCGGATCTCGTGCGAGGCCATCGCGAGGAAACGCGACTTGGCGCGGTTGGCGGCATTGGCGATGTCGCGGGCCTCAGAGAGCGCGCGTTCGGTCTGGGTGCGATCGGTGACGTCGCGGCCGACGCTCTGCAGCTCGGCGGGATGTCCGGCATCGATGCGCACCAGGCCTTCGCGCCAGGCAATCCAGCGCGGTCCCGCCGCGGTGACGATCTTCTGGTCGTAGATGCTGGTGCCGTTCGGCTCGTTTGCGACGTCTCCCTGCTCAAGAATCTGTAGCTCAAAACGACTGCCGACCAGCTGTTCGCGCGATCGCTCCGCCAGGGTGCAATAGGCGTCATTGACGAAGCTGATGCAGCCTTCGGTGTCGCGGATCACGATCAGGTCGCCTTGCGACTCGAACAGGCTGCGGGCGCGCTCCTCGGCCTCCTTCAGCTCCCAGTTGCGATCGACCAGCGCTTCGTTGTGGACCGCCAGCTTGCGCATCCGCTTGGCCATGAAACGCATCCGCATGCTCAGGCTGGCCAAAGCCACGCAAGCCACCGCGAACAGAAAGCTGGCGCCGATGGCAAAGGCGTGCGGATCGTAGCCGGAATTTTCCGACCGGCTGCCGGCGATGAAACCATAGGCGCCGCCAAACGCGGCCGAGAACATCACGAACGAACGGATCGCGAAGCTCAGCCATGGGTGATGGCGAGCGAAGTGGCGCAAGCGTACCTTGATCCGGAAAAGCTTCACGACCACCCACCCCGACATTATCAGTCATTGCCCGCGCTGCGTGGGCAAGCGTCCCCGCGATCTGGGCGCGCGGGACATCGGGGAGCATGCGGGGATGTCGTTGCCAACTGTTTGCGAGCGCGTGACTTCGCGCCGCTCGATACAGACGTGGTTGATCAATCGTTAACGCCGGATTCAGAGCGCCGCCGCAACCATATGGGCACGACCGCCGCGGGCGCCGACGACCAGGGCCGCGGCGTCGCGCGACGTGAAGGTTCTGGATTTCACGAAGATCCGGTAGTCGGCATTGCCGTTGTCGGAGAGGTAGATCACCGGCGCCGCGGCCGAGGGCGAATCCGAGATGGCGATGAAGCGCGTCGCGGCGGTGACGTCGCAGGCACCGGCTTCCGTGCTGTCGATGTCATCGACCACGGCGAAGTCGGCGGCTTCGGCGGCATCAACGATCTGCACCCGCACCGTTGCGAGAGCGGGATCGTCGGTGAAGCTGACATGAAGCTGCGCCTGCCATGGCGTTGGAGCGATCTGTACCGAGGCCTCACCGGTCGAGATGCAGGGCCGTGTGCCCGGCACCAGCTCGCCGCGTGCGAAGAACGCAGCCAGCACCAGCGGAATCGTCGAAGCCAAAATCTTGAAACGCAACATGACACGCTACTCGCCCTGGCCCCGAGTTCCGGGGTTATGGTGAGCGGAGTGTAAAGAAAACTCGTTACCGTCCGGTTGACGGTAGCCGGATGGGCGGCTGCGCCGATGAAATCTTACGCGGCGCGGCGGACGTCTTCGGCCAGCGAGCGGTACGACAGCGCCTCGGCCAGATGCAGCCGGCCGATTTTCTCCGCGCCGTCGAGGTCAGCCAGGGTGCGGGCGACGCGTAGCACGCGATGATAGCGGCTTCGCCTTTCCCCCGAGAGCTAGGTCAAGATCACGGTGCGCAATGCGGCGGTTGCGCCAATCGCGAGCGAACTTCGTGTTTGTTGTCGCTTCTTCGCAGAGCATCTTCAACTCACCCTTCAGCGTTGGGTCCGGGATCAGCGCCGGCAGATTGTGAAGGGTGAGGTTTTGTCGGTCTTTACCGCCCGGTGACTGTGGCGGGTCCGTCAGTCGGGCAATGTGCAGAACTATCGCTTCCCAAATCCCGTCCTGAACCATCCGGAAGAATGCGCTGGCAGAACGGTTCAACAACTCAATCCTGCTAGTCTTCGTCGCAAAGAGCTCAATGAACTCTTTCCACATAATGTTCAGTTGGGCCGTTTCCTGCCAGAGCTGCGTATAATGAACACCAAGCGGCTCGCCCATTGCCTTGATGTTTTGTTCCTTGGCTTCCTCACCTGTTTGTTCGGCCATCAGTTCCCTGGCTTTTTTCTTGTTGTAGGAGCTGGAGCCATCAATGCCTCAGTGGACAGGATAAGCTCTCGTCCATACTTCTTCGCGGCTTCCTTGACGCTGTTCTCGGTCACGGCGAAGGCGAAGTACGCCGCATGGATTCCGGCTACAATCAGAACCAATACAGTTCGCGTCGCGAGGTCATTGTTTATGTCGAGTGTGCCGCGATACCAGATCAACCCGGCGCAGACGGCAACAACGACGACATTCAGCGCCAGGGCTATCCATTTCAGTCCGAATTGATTGCGACGAAAGCCGTAAGCAACCAGCTCCCCGAAAACCAACGGGAATTTCTTTGCATCGCGGGTGTTGGTGCGCAACCATGTGCCGCAAGCTTCATAGAAAGCATCGGCCGTCGCCTGATTTGCAGATTCTCGGCGCGAGCTACGCACAGGCTGATTGATCTTTTCCGAAATAAAAGTCCTGTACCGGTCTTTCGTAGCTTCCTCGATCGTTTTGTCAGATCGCCGGAACATCGTGACTGAGGGCCTGCCGCCCATCTGGGCATAAACTTTCGGTTCGACATACAAGCCAAGCCTGCGGGCGAAATCAGCGAGGGCGAACACCAGAACGAGCAGTCCCGCGCTCGCAATCGTGTTCGAAAGCGCGACCTTTTCCCATGAAATTAGCAGCGCGAGGGCCGCCAATGCGGGTGCCGCTCCGAGTATTGCCGGAAAGAGTCGCGCCCGAAGGCTGTATGTATCGAGGAACTTGAACACGCTCACTCCTCCTGTTCGTCGGGGTACGGCACGTTTTTCATGGAGTTCCAGGCGGGAGCGGGCGAGTTCAGGGCCACACGCATTGGCCCGTCTTCAGTTGTTCCGACAAACGCACCACGATGGAGCATCGCGCGCAGCACGGCGTTGCGTGGATGCGCGGCGTCTTCCTTCGCCGAGCTGATCATCGCGGTGAAGGCCTCCTGGCCCGACGGCAGAATACTCGGAAGCCGGGGCCCGAGCCACCGGTCGACAACATCGGTAGATAGGTTTCGGCGTCCGCCGTGGTGCGGCACCTGGAAACGGACAATGCCCGGTAACAACAACCCGGCTTGCGGAGCGTAATCCGCCGCTTCAGTCATTCCATCTCTCCCGGCATCGCCAGTGAGCAAGATCCTATGCCCGGCAATGTTGGCATACTGGACAACACTCATTTCGTTTTCGACGCTGGTGTTGTCTGATGAAAAGTTTTCGCTGCCCCAACCGGACTTGATGAAGGTGATCAGTGGTTCGACCGCGTTGAACAGTCCCGACAGGATGCCTGCAGTTGCGGTCTTGACTTGCGGGGTTCGGTCCGAGCTTAGAATGAGCTGACCATACCGCAGTGGTGACGGCGCAAGGACCGTGAACGCTCCGATCTTGCGTCCCTGAAAGGGCTCGTCGATCTCGATACCGCGCCGTAACGCGATTTCTTCCAGTGCCGCGATGTATGGGTAGTCGTCCCGCAGCCTCTTTTGCAGGTTTTCGACAGAGCCGATCCGCGGGAAGTGAGGCAAAAGTTCTTGCGCGTAAATCCACGGCCGAAGCATCCAGAGCTTGCCGACGGTGAAAGTTTCAAGGATCGGCGCTAGGCCTTCCGCGTGATCTTGATCGGGGTGTGTGACCACGACGCTGTTGATGAACTTGGTACCGAAATATTTGTCGATGTGTGCGGCTAGGTCGGGAGCCGTCGCGGTATATCCGCCATCGACAACGTGGAGGAACCACTCGTTGCCAATCTGGTACCTTACGCAGATACAATCCCCGCTTTTGGACGTGTGGACTGGTAAAAAATCGATTTCGTAAAAGTCGGCCATTCGGCCCCCAATATCTAGTGCGTTGAACCCCCTTGGACCTGATGTGGGGTTCCATCGGGTTCCATGCAACCCTTGATTCTCATTCGCCGCGGTTGCCACCATAATTCACTATGGATTTCCGTTCTAGCTTTGTTCTCGTTAGAGGGTGGCCGAAAACCGCATGTCCCCGCTGTGGACCACTGATTGGCCTTAGCCGGATTCCTTCGTGGTGAAGATGCCAACGGGATCGCTGTCGCCACCGTCCACTGCCAGCACAACTCTAAAAGAGTCATTTGGACGCTCGAAACTGACCTCTGAGGCCCGGAAGATCGCCAAGCCGACACGTGAGCCGGCCGGCGATATCGTGCACGTATGTCGGGGGCACGTAGCGCAACGCGCACAGAGGAACCCAGCGCCAATTAACGCGCCTTGCCGCGCTGCTCGATCAGCGTGGTCAATTCGCGTGCCACACGCCGTCCCGAGATCGATGTGTCGGGGATCGCCGCCAGGCATTCCCGGGTGACGTCATCAACGATGTTCAGGATCCGGAATCGGCGGCCGGAGGCGAACTGGTCGTGGACAAAATCCATCGACCAACGGGCATTCGGCCTTGCTTCAACGAGGATCGGCGCCCGCGCCCCCATAGCGCGGCGACGAGCGCGCCGCTTGCGCACGGTGAGGCCTTCCTCCCGATAGAGCCGGTAGATGCGGTTGATGCCCGATGGCTCGCCTTTCTGCCGCAGCAGGACGAATAGCCGGCGGTAGCCGAAGCGTTTTCGTTCATTGGCAAGCTCACGTAGATGCGTGCGCAGTTCGGTGTCCGGTGGCCGGCGTGACCGATAGCGGATCATTCTGCGATCGGCATTGACGATTGAGCAGG
>JAQGKA010000400.1 GCA_028290355.1 Tardiphaga sp.
CCGAGCACGAAGAAGCCCCACATGCCGTAGATGATCGAGGGAATGCCGGCGAGCAATTCGACCGCCATGCCGATCGGGCGGCGCAGCCACTGCGGGCACAGCTCGGTGAGGAAGATCGCAATGCCCAGGCCTACCGGGATCGCGATCGCCATGGCGATCACCGAGGTCACCAGCGTGCCGTAGATCGGGCCAAGCGCGCCGAGCACCGGCGGATCAGCGGAGGGTGCCCAGCGCTGCGCCCACAGGAACGCAAAGCCGTATTCCTTCATCGCCGGCCAAGCGCCCACGATCAGGGAGAGAATGATGCCGCCGAGAATGAACAGGACCGACAGCGCACAGAGGCGCGTGATCCAGTAGAAGGCCTGATCGCCGAACTTGAAGGCGCTGAGCGCCTTGGCGCGATCATACGGTCCGGCGGCTTCCATCGACGAGCTCTGAACGGCCATATCTGCCACGCCAGTCCCCTGTTCGTTACAACGCTACAAGAAACATGTTGCCCGCCCTAGGGCGAAAATGAACGGCGAAAATCAAATGCAGCATTACCGCTGTCATTCCGGGATGCACTTCAGTCGGCGAAGCCGGCTGGAGTACAGACCCGGAATCCAGAGCTGTTTCAGCATCTCCGGATCCCGGATTCGCTCGCAGCTGACGCTGCTCACGCCCCGGAATGACAATTGGTAATTCCGAGTCTTCTCAAGCGAAGTGCAGCTCAGCTCTTGATATCGGCCGACCAGGTCTTCTCGATCAGCTTGACCACCGGCTCCGGCATCGGAATGTAGTCGAGCTCTTCGGCCATCTTGCCGCCCTTGGCGAACGCCCAGGTGAAGAACTTCACGGCTTCCGCGGACGCAGCCTTATCGGCCGGCGCCTTGTGCATCAGGATGAAGGTCGCTGCGGTGATCGGCCAGGAGGCTTCGCCGGGCTGGTCGGTGAGGATCACGTAGTAGCCGGGAGCCTTGGCCCAATCGGCGTTCGACGCGGCAGCCTGGAAGGCGGCAATGGTCGGCTGAACGGTCTTGCCGGCCTTGTTGATCAAACCGGCGTAGGTCAGCTTGTTCTGCTTGGCATAGGCGTATTCGACGTAGCCGATCGCATTCTTGGTCTGGCTGATGTTGCCGGCAACGCCTTCGTTACCCTTGGCGCCAACGCCAACCGGCCATTCGACGGCAGTGCCCGAACCGACCTTGGTCTTCCAGTCGGCATTCGCCTTCGCCAGATAGTCGGTGAAGTTGAAGGTGGTGCCCGAACCGTCCGAACGGCGAACCACGGTGATCGCGTCGGTCGGCAGCTTCAGCTTCGGGTTCAGCTTGGCGATCGCAGCGTCGTCCCACTTGGTGATCTTGCCGAGATAGATGTCGCCGAGCACTTCGCCCGACAGGATCAGCTCGCCGGCCTTGATGCCTTCGAGGTTCACGACGGGGACGATGGCGCCCATCACCATCGGCCACTGAACGAGGCCGTCCTTCTCGAGCGCGTCGGCCTTGAGCGGTGCGTCGGTAGCGCCGAAGGCCACGGTCTTGGCCTGGATCTGCTTGATGCCGGCGCCGGAGCCGATTGACTGGTAGTTCAGACCATTGCCGGTCTCTTTCTTGTAGGCGTCAGCCCACTTCGAATAGACCGGGAACGGGAAGGTCGCGCCTGCGCCGGTGATGTCGGCGGCGAACGCCGACGTCGATGCGGCGACCAGGCCGGCAGCGACGATTGCCTTGAGAAATTTCATGGTGGTCTCCATCTGGTGAGCGACGCGCCGGATGCGCCCGATTGCGCTCACGCCGCCCGTTTAGGGGCGGTCGATTGACCTTTTATGATAGTTCCATGACAACTGGATGACGGAGACAAGCCATTGAAAAAACTTGGCTTTAAGTGACTGACGGGGCTTTAACCTGGGGAAAAGCCGCCGTAAAAGTCGCGCCATTTTTGGGCACGCTTTCGATCAAAAGCCGGCCGCGATGACGGTTAAGAATATGTTTCACCAGCGATAATCCGAGGCCCGTGCCGCCCTGTGCGCGGCTGTCGCCGACATCGACCCGATAGAACCTTTCGGTAAGCCGCGGCAGGTGTTCCGGGGCGATACCGGGCCCGAAATCGCGCACCGCGACCCGCACCTCCGGTACGCCTTCGGCAGTTACGGCAGAGGTCAGCGACACCGCGACACGGCCGCCGGACGCCCCGTATTTCAGCGCGTTCTCGATCAGGTTTTCGAACAGCCGCAGCAGCTCCTCGCGGTCGCCGGCGATGGATACCGGCGTCTCCGGCAGATCCATCTCGATCTTGACATTGCGCTCGGCCGCCAGCGGCTCCAGCCCGTCGCCGACCTGGCGAATGATCGGCAGGATATCCACCAGCGTATCCGGCCGGACATGGGCAGACAGTTCGACCCGCGATAGCGAGAGGAGATCGTCGATCAACCGCGCCATCCGCGTCGCCTGGGCGTGCATGATGCCGAGGAAACGCTCGCGCGCCTTGGCGTCGTCCTTCGCCGGGCCCTGCAGCGTGTCGATGAAGCCGGACAGTGCCGCCAGCGGCGTGCGCAGTTCGTGGCTGGCATTGGCGACGAAGTCGGCACGCATTTCCTCGACCCGGCGCAGCGGCGTCTGATCGTGGAAGGTCATCAGCATGCAGTAGTCGGTGCCGCCGAATGCGGTCGGTACCGACACCGGCGCAATCGTCAATTCCATCCAGCGATCGACCGGAACGTGGTCGAGATAGGTGGCGCGGCGGGGCTCGGTGGTGGCGATGGCCTCGCGCAAGGCGGTGATGATCTCGGGCGAGCGCAGCGCGAATTGCGCCAGTTCGTTCTTGCGCAAGGCCGGCGCCAACTGCGCGGCGGCGGCGTTCAGATGAATGACGCGGCCAGCGCGGTCGAGCAACACCGCGGGATCGGGCATGCCGGCGATGATGGCGCGCACCGCGGGCGCCTCGACCGGATTGACGCCGAGCACCTCCTCGCGCGAGGCCACCACGTCATGCAGCCGCCATGGCACCAGAGCGGCACCGGCGATGAAGACGAAGGCGATGGCCGCGCGCGTCGGCGACAGCTCGCCGAACACCACGAGGGCGACCAGCGCCAGTCCCGCCACCAGCAGGACGATCGCGGAATGGCGCAGCCGGTCGGGCCACGGCGAAAACATGGTCGGCGGGGAAGCTTCAACGGCCATCTGGCGGGTTCTCTTCCTGCTCCGGATTTAAATCAGGCGCCGGAGCCGCCATGTTCTTTCAGGGGGCGGCCTACGCCCGCCTGGGAATCGGACTCAAGCGACGCCGCGATCGCCTGCAGCCGTTTCGATCGCGCACCGATGATAAGTTCCCGACACGTCAGCAGGATGACCGAGATGAAGAACGGCGCAAGATAATATAGCACACGGAACAGCAGCATGCCGGCCAGCAGCTCTTCCTTGTCCATCTGCCACAGCCCGACCAGCATCGCGGCGTCGAACACGCCGAGCCCGCCCGGCGAATGGCTGGCAAAGCCGAGCAGCGTCGCCGAAACGAAGATCACCGCCACCACGACGAAGCCGAGATTGGGCTCGTCCGGCACCAGCATGTACATCGCCAGCGCACAGAAGCCGAGATCGACGATGCCGATGACGATCTGCAGCAGCGTCAGCGGGCCGCCGGGCAGCAGCACCGACCATGGTCCGCGGCCGACGCAGCGCGGCTTCATCCAGACCCACCCGACATAGCTGGCAAGGCCGATCAGGATTCCGAACGCGACGAGACGGTTGAGCCACGGCGGCAGCTGGTCGATCGCGCTGGCCGCTTCCGGATGATAGGCGATGCCCATGCCGAGCACCGCGGCATTGCCAAGCCAGAAGGTGAGGCCGGCGAGAAAGCAGATCTTGGCGACGTCGATCGCGTTCAGGCCCCAGGCCGAATAGATGCGGTAGCGCACCGCGCCGCCGGTGAAGACGCTGGCGCCGACATTGTGACCGATCGCATAGCTGGAGAAGGCGGCGAGCGCGTTGATCCGGTAGGGGATATGGCCGTGGCCGATCGCACGCACCGCGAACCAGTCATAGAACGTCAGGGTAAAATAGCCGGCGGCCACCGACAGCGCGGCCAGCCCGATCAGGCGCGGCTCGGTGGCCTTCATCGCCTCGTAAACGGCGTGGACGTTGATGTTCCGCAGCTTGTGGTAAAGCATGTAGCAAGCGAACGCGATTACCGCGACGCTGACCAAGACACCGAGTTTGTGCAGGATTTGCTTGTCGCGCAGAAACGAGATCGCCCTGCGTATGGCTTCCAGCATTTAGACCTCGAATACGATCAACGACCAAGGGCAGTCAGGCAAACCTCGGCGTGACCGCCGTCTCGTGTCTTCAGGACGACCTGTCCTAGCGTGTTTTGCAGAAAAGTGGAATTCGTCGAACGTGAACAAAAAACGCGCAGCATCAATATATTAGGTCAGGTCTAACAAACCAGAGGGGTCGTTTACCGCGGCACCTGCGGCAAAATGACGGCCTCGCACGCCACGATGAAGCTTTCGTGACCGCACCCTGCCGATTTGGCGGCGAGACGCTGGCAAAGCCGCAACGCGATGCCGCGGATGCCCGTCAAGCTGCCGGCACATGGCGCGACACCACCCAGTCGCGCAGCCACGATCCGATCGCACAGCCGACCAGATAGAAGCCGAACAGCGCCAGGCCAAGGTCGAGCCAGTAGCCGAACCGGCCGGGAACGAGTTTCGCGATCGCAATCCCGACCACCACGACGGCCAGCACCGACAGCCGCTGTATCCACACCTTCGGCACCGGCGCGCCGCGATAGACCACCGCGATCCATCCCATGCAGAAACCGAGCACGAACGCGCCGAGCAGCCAGCCCCAGTGAAACATTGCCAGATAGGCCATCGTTATTGTCTCACCATGAATTCGATGCGGCGATTCTGCAGCTTGCCCTCGTCGGTGTCGTTGGTCGCGATCGGCTGGGCACTGCCGTAACCGACGGTGCTGAAGCGGTCCGCCGGCAGGCCGGCCTTGACCAGATAGTCCTCGACCGCCAAAGCGCGCTTCTCCGACAGGGTCTGATTGAAAGCAGCGTCGCCGTCGCCGTCGGTATGTCCGACGATCTCGACATTGGTGGAGGGGCAGCGCATCGCGGTCTCGATCAGGCGATCGAGCAGACCGGCCGAATCCGCATTGATGGAGGCGCTGGCGGTCTCGAACCGGATGCGGTTCTTGCTGAGATTTTGCGTAAACAGCTGCTGGCAGACCGTGGAATCCACCGGCGCCGCCGCGGGCTTAACCGAGACTTCGGACTTCGCCGTCCAGCCCGTCGGCAGATCCCTGGCGAGGCCAGCGCGGATCTGGCCGGCCGCGGCCTCATACAGCGCATCGCCGGACAGCTTGACCTCGCGGTCGGAGACCACCAGCGTGCCGGTCGACAGCCGCGACAGCGCGCCCAGCGCCGACGTCACCGCGGCGGAAAAGCCCGACGGCGCGCCGATGCTGGCCTTGAGATTGTCGACGATCTTCTCGTTGGCGAATTTGCGGCCGGCGGTCGCGACCAGCGCGGCGTGGACGTTGTTGTCGGGCACGTAGCCGCTCAGCGTCAGCGTCACCGCGACGGGATCCTTGTTGGCCTGGAAAATATAGGGCGGCGCCTTGACCTCATTGGCTGCGACCGCAAATCCCTCCGGCAGGTTCTTCAGCGCCGCGGCGATGGCTTCGCGGCCGCCGAGATCGCGCGCCATGCCGGACAGGCTGACGCCGGCGTCGGACATCACGATCTTGCCGTCCTTCAGCTTGGCAACCTGATCGAGCAGCAGCACGGCCGCCGCATCGAAGCGCGGCGGCGCGCCGCGGGCCAGCCCCATCCGGTCGACCACTTCGGTACCGCTGAGCGCGGCGCGGGCCGCCTCCGCGATGCGCGCCTTGCTGGCCGGCAGCGGCGCCGTGCCCCACAGCGTCACCCGGACGTTGTCGCGTTCGGCCACCCAGACGAACGGCTTGGCTTCGGCGACGAGGCGGGTTTCGTCGTTGACCAGCCGCACCCCAGGTGCCGCTTCCACCGAGGCCACCGCACTGCGGCGACCGTCTTCGGAGAAGGCTTCGGCGGCGAAACTGACATCGCGGCCGGCCACGGTGATCCGGGTTTTGTCGAGAATGGTGCTCTTCAGCGCCGCATTGCTGCGCGCCGCAATGTCCGCTTCCAGTGGAACTGTGCTAAACCAAGCGGCCGCCGCCCAAAGGATGGCGAGGGGAATGAGGCCTGGCCACCATTTGCTGCTCCACCTGAAAAGTCCGTGCATTCGAAGTCCTGCGGGGTCTGGAAACAGAGAGAAAACAAACCCTTGCGGGACTGTCAAACTGAAATCACGGCAAATCGCTGGTGCGTCCGTGGGTATTAGAATAACGGTTTGTTCAACCGTTTCCGACTATTTTTGTGGGTAGCATCAATTGCTTGGCCATACGATGAAGCAGATTCGCAACACGATTATCCGCGCCGGGCTGGACGCCCTGTATTTCAGCGGGGCGCATCGCGTGTTGCGGCCAATCTTCGGCGGCGTCGGCACCATCTTCATGCTGCACCACGTCCGGCCGGCCCATGCCGGCCTGTTCCAGCCCAATCGTCACCTCGAAATCACGCCTGACTTCCTGCGCGCGACGCTGGCCTATATCCGCGCCTCCGGCATCGACATTGTGACGCCGGACGAGGTGCAGCGGCGGCTGACGGAACAGGATTTCTCGCGGCGTTTCGCCTGCTTCACCTGCGACGACGGCTACCGCGACAATCGCGATTTCGCGCTGCCGGCCATGCAGGATTTTGATGCGCCGTTCAGTGTCTATGTGGCCAGCGACTTCGCCGACGGCATTGGCCGGCTGTGGTGGATCGCGCTGGAGCGCGTAGTGGTGAAGGCCGACGCGATCGAGGCCCCGATCGACGGCCGGATCGTCCGTCTCGATACCGCGACCCAGATTGGCAAGGAGATGGCGTTCGACCGGCTGCATGACTGGCTGCGCGGACTGCCCGATCAGGACATCCGCCGCGAGATGACGGCGCTGTGCGTCGCTCACGGCATCGACGAAGATGCCATCAGCCGCGAACTCTGCATGTCATGGGACGAGCTGAAACCGTTCGCCGCCAATCCCCTGGTGACGATCGGCGCCCATTCCGTCAGCCATGGCAATCTTGCCAAGCAGAGCGACGCGATGGCGACCCATGAACTGGCGACCAGCCGCGCGCGGATCGAAGCCACGCTGCAGCGCCCCGCCGTCCACCTCGCTTATCCCTATGGCGACCGCGACGCCGCCGGCACCCGCGAATTCGCGCTGGCGCAGAAGGCTGGGTTCAAGACCGCGGTGACGACGCGGCCCGGCGTGATTTTCTCCGACAATTCCGAACAGCTCACCGCCCTGCCGCGGGTCTCGCTGAACGGCAACTATCAGGACACCCGCTATCTGCCGGTGCTGACCTCCGGCGCCGCCACCGCGATGTGGAACGGCTTTCGCCGCGGCGGCGCGGCTTAAGAGTTGTGTCGTCCCGGCGAACGCCGGGACCCATACGCCGTGTCCTCCCGTTTCAGCCGTGAAGCAGACGCCTTCTGCTATCGGTACCGCCAGGGGTGATGGGTCCCGGCGTTCGCCGGGACGACGGCATGTGGTTGCCTTGACTCACCCACCTCCCGCCGCACACCATCGGCCCAACAAAAACAACGGGAGGCACCATGTTCAAGAATCTATTCTCGCTCGCGGGCCGCGTCGCGCTGGTGACCGGCGGCTCGCGCGGCATCGGCAAGATGATCGCGGAGGGCTTTCTCAGCCAGGACGCAGCGAAGGTCTACATCACCGCGCGCAAGGCCGGCCCGTGCGAAGCCACCGCGCAGGAATTGAGCGCGGAATATGCCGGCGAATGCATCGCGCTGCCGATCGATATCTCGACCATGGCGGGCATCGAGATGCTCGCTGCTGAAATCAAGAAGCGCGAGCCGAAACTCGACATCCTCGTCAACAATGCCGGCGCGGCATGGGGCGCAGAGTTCGACGAATTCCCGGAGAGCGGCTGGGACAAGGTGATGAACCTCAACGTCAAGACGCCGTTCTTTCTCACCAAGGCGCTGGCCGGATCGTTGCGCGCCGCAGCCACTGCCGAGAGGCCGGCAAAGGTCATCAACATCGCCTCGATCGACGGCATCTTCGTCAATCCGATGGAGACCTATTCCTACGCCGCCAGCAAATCCGGCCTGATCCACCTGACGCGGCGGATGGCTGTGCGGCTGATCAAGGATCACGTCGTGGTCACGGCGATCGCGCCGGGGCCGTTCAAGTCCGACATGAACAAAGCCGCCCGCGACAATGCGGACGAGGTCTCGACGCGGGTACCGGCAGGGCGCATCGGCACCGACGAAGACATGGCGGGCGCCGCGATCTATCTCGCCTCGCGCGCCGGAGATTATGTGGTCGGCGCGACCATCGCGGTCGATGGCGGCATCGTTTATGCGAATCCCGGCATCAAGGGCGATGGCTGGGATTGAGGCCGCACAGAACGCTGAACTCTGCCCCGGATTGCGCTTCGCTCCATCCGGTCTACGCATGCCTTCGACTGCCGTTTAATCCAGCTCAGGCCATCGATTGAGCAATTTACCTCGACCTCAACTTCTGCCTGCGTCTTAGGCAACCTTCGTAAGACGACTAATCTATTGATAGTAATTAGCATTCAGGAACACCTCGGCCGCCTGGCACCATTGTACACAATGGCACGCTGCTTGCTTCGTTAACCCTGAGATGTCCATGGCTCCGGGGAGATGACGGCAATGGCGGGCTCAATGCATACAATGTTCGTCGCCGCGGAGCCGGGTCCGATCGAGGTCGATTGGGGCAGCACGGCGCTTCTCATTATCGACATGCAGCGCGATTTCATGGAGCCCGGCGGTTTCGGCGAGACGCTCGGCAACGACGTCTCGCAGCTGGCCCGCGCCGTGGCGCCGATCGCGGCGGTGCTGAAGGCGGCGCGCGAAACCGGCATGCTGGTGGTGCACACCCGCGAAGGCCATCTGCCCGATCTCTCCGACGCGCCGCCGGCAAAAGTCGAACGCGGCGCGCCTTCCCTGAGGATCGGCGATCCCGGCCCGATGGGACGCATTCTCATTCGCGGCGAGGCCGGCCACGACATCATTCCTGCGCTGTATCCGGTGGAAGGCGAGATCGTCATCGACAAGCCCGGCAAGGGCGCGTTCTACGCCACCTCGCTCGGCGCCGACCTCAAGGCGCGCGAGATCGACACGCTGCTGGTGTGCGGCGTCACCACCGAGGTTTGTGTCAACACCACGGTGCGTGAGGCTAACGATCGCGGCTACCGCTGCATCGTGCTGGCCGACGGCTGCGCCTCCTACTTTCCCGAATTTCACGAGATGGGCCTGAAGATGATCAAGGCCCAGGGCGGCATCTTCGGCTGGGTCAGCGACTCCGCCGCGATTCTTCAAGCACTGCAAAACACACCGGAGACTTCAAACAAACTAGCAGCAGGAGCATCACGATGAGCACGACCGCGGAGACTGCCGGCAAATCCGACTTCAAGCCTGTTCTATGGACACCGGGCGACTGGAACGCCTTCTTCGGCTTTGGCACCAACATTCTCGTCAACATGCTGGTGCTGACCGGCCTGTTGCGCTTCGTCATCAAGATGCCGGACTCCATCGTGTTCGGCCGCATCCTGCCGGCACTCGGCCTGATGATGTGCCTCTCGACGTTCTACTACGCCTACCTCGCCTACAAGCTCGCGCAGAAGACCGGCCGCAACGACGTCTGCGCGCTGCCGTCGGGCATTTCCGTCCCGCATATGTTCATCGTCACATTCGTGATCATGCTGCCGATTGCGCTCAAGACGAATGACCCGATCAAGGGTTGGGAAGCCGGCCTCGTCTGGGTGTTCTTCCAGAGCTTCATCCTGATGATTGGCGGCTTCATCGCGCCGGTCGTTCGCAGAATCACGCCGCGCGCCGCGCTGCTAGGCACCCTGGCCGGCGTCTCCATCACCTTCATCTCGATGCGCCCCGCGCTGGAAATGTTCATGACGCCGCAGATCGGCCTGGTCTGCTTCGCCATCATCATGGCGAGCTGGTTCGGCGGCGTACGCTATCCGAAAGGCATTCCGGCTGGCCTCGTCGCCATCGCGGTCGGCATGATCATCGGCTGGGGATCGACCCTGCTCGGCCTCGACATCGGCGGCCTGTCGGGTGCCGGCGTAAAGGCTGCATTCTCAAGCTTCGGCTTTTCGGTGCCGCTGCCGGCCGTCGGCCATGTGTTCTCCGGATTCGAATATCTCGGCGTCATTCTGATCACCGCCATCCCTTACGGCATCTACGATCTTGTCGAGGCGATGGACAACGTCGAGAGCGCCGAAGCCGCGGGCGATCATTATCCGACCACGCGCGTGCTGACCGCCGACGGTGTCGTCAGCCTGATCGGCTGCCTGATTGGCAACCCGTTCATCAACGCGGTGTATATCGGCCATCCCGGCTGGAAGGCGATGGGCGGCCGGATCGGCTATTCAGCGGCAACCGGCCTGATGGTGATCGTGCTGTCGTGGTTCGGCATCATCTCGCTGATGCTCGCGCTCATTCCGGTGGTCGCGATTTCGCCGATCCTTCTCTATATCGGCATGCTGATCTGCGCGCAGGCGTTCCAGACGACGCCGAAAGAGCATGCTCCCGCCATCGCACTGGCGATCACGCCGCACCTCGCGGCCTGGGCCACGGTGTTGTTGAGCGGCGCGCTCGGCGCCGCCGGCATGAACTTCGGCGCCACCCATGCGCCGGAATTCGTCGGCAAGATGGCGCAAAATGGCGTGCTGTTCCACGGCCTCGAAGTGATGGGCGGCGGCTCGATCCTGACCGGCCTTGTGCTCGGCGCGATCGGCGTCTTCGTCATCGAGCGCAAGTTCGTCAATGCATCGGCCTTTGCGCTGGCCGGCGCGGTGCTGACCTATTTCGGCTTCATGCACGGCGAGGCCATTGGCATCGGCGGCGGTTTGGGGGTGACGCCGGGCGTCGCCCTCGCCTATGCTATCGTGGCCGCCGGACTGTTCGCAGTGGAAAAGTACGGCGCCGCCAGCCTGTCCGTCCCGCAATCGGAGCCACCTCTTGCCGTGCCTGCTGAATAACGCTTTTTCCTTCCGCGGGTGGCGCGTTCGCGCCATCCGCAGCAGGTTCGCATCGTGACTGAAACCGTTGCTGCCATTGTCGC
>JAQGKA010000490.1 GCA_028290355.1 Tardiphaga sp.
TCTGGCCGAAGTCCGGCTCCATCACCAGCAACGACACCAGCATCAGCAGCAGCACCACCGCCATCGAGGTCGCCGGCATCTCCGGTTTGCGCGCGGACTCCGAGAACAGCCAGGCGGCGACGACGACGAAGGACGGCTTGGCGGATTCCGAGGCCTGGATGTTGACGCCGAGCAGCGTGATCCAGCGTTTGGCGCCCTTGACCTCCGGACCGACCAGCAGCGTGGCGACAATCAGCACCACGGATATTGCGAAGATGATCAGCGCCGAGCGCCGGATCTGCCGCGGCGACAGGAACGAGACGCCGATCAGCACGATCAGCGACGGCACCAGGAACAGCACATGGCGGTTGAAGAAGTGGAACGGGTCGAGCCCGATCCGCGTCGCCACCGGCGGCGACGCCGCCAGCGACAGGATCACCCCCGCCAGCATCAGCGCCACGATTGCCGCCAGCAGCAGGCGGTCCACGGTCCACCACCATTCGCTGAGCGGCGTGCGTTGTTCACGGGAGATCATGGGCAGTCCTGCGCGCAGATGATCCCCATTGGTGGGCCATCGTGGTTGCCAGACGGTTAACGGATTGTGAAAATTTGGAGGGAACGGACTCGTGCCCCGGACGCGGCGCAGCAATCCGCCGCTTCCTCACACCACCGGCTTGACGCCATCAAGCGCCATCACCAGTTCGCGAAACCGGTTGCCGCGGATTTCGAAGTTGCGGAACTGGTCGAACGAGGCGCAGGCGGGGGACAACAAGACGACGGGCTCGGCGAGGTTTGTTTCTGCGGCATCGCGCGCGGCGTTAACCACTGCGACGTCCAGCGTGACGCTGATCTCGTAGGGCACCTTGCCCTCCAGCGTGGCGGCGAATTCAGTCGCGGCTTCGCCGATCAGATAGGCCTTTCGGATTCGCGGAAAGAACCCGGCAAGGCTCTCGATGCCGCCTTCCTTCGGCTTGCCGCCAGCGATCCAGAAGATGTCGTTGAAGGACGACAGCGCCTTGGCGGTGGCATCGGCATTGGTGCCCTTGGAATCGTTGACGAACAGCGTCGTATTCTGGCGACCGACCTGCTCCATGCGGTGGGCGAGGCCGGGGAATGTTTTGATCCCTCGGGCGATCTCTTCGGGCTCCACACCCAGGGTCCAGGCCGTCGCGCAGGCGAAGGCCGCATTCTGGGCGTTGTGCTCGCCCCGCAGCGAACCAACGCCACGCAGATCGGCCAGAACCGTGATGTGAGCTTCTGCTTTGGCGTCGTCGTCGATGTCCGGTTTGAAGATAACTTCGGTGCCGCGCACGAAGTAACCCCAGTGCAGACTGCGATGACCGGAGACGGCGATCATATCGCAGTCACCGTCATCGGTAAGGCGGTTGCCGATATCGATCGAGTAGTCATCGTCGGCGCCAACCAGAGCGACTTCGGCCCTGGCGACGAGCCGCTCCTTGACAGCCGCGTAGTTCTCCATTGTCCCATGGCGATCGATATGGTCGGGCGTGAGGTTGAGCAACATGCCCACCGTGGGGTTCAGCGAGGGCGTCAGATCGATCTGGTACGACGACATCTCGATCACATGCACGCGGCCCGCGCGCGGCGGCTCAAGCGACAGGATCGCGGTGCCGATATTGCCGCCCATCTGCGTATCGAAGCCGGCCTCGCGCATCAGATGCGCGATCAACGCCGTCGTCGTCGATTTGCCATTGGTACCGGTAATGGCGACGAAGGGTGCCGAGGGTGCGTGTAGCGCCCGCTCGCGGCAGAACAGTTCGATATCGCCGATCACCTCGACGCCGGTCTCGCGTGCCGCCAGCACCGTCCAGTGCGGCACGGGATGCGTGAAGGGCACGCCGGGCGTCAGGATCAGCGCGGCGAAATTTTCCCAGGTGACGGTGCGCAGATCGGCGGTGATGAAGCCCGCCTGCGTCGCCTCGACCATCTTGTCGATGCTGTCATCGCAGGCGATCACCTCGGCGCCGCCCGCTTTCAGCGCATGACAGACCGCGAGGCCAGAGCCGCCGAGACCGAACACCGCAACCGTCTTGCCTGCGAAGGAGGTGACCGGGATCACTGGAAAGCTCCGCACATCGCTTGCTTGCTTTCTTCCTTCTCCCCCTGTGGGAGAAGGTGGCGCCGACGAAGTCCGCGTCGGATGAGGGGGCTCTGTTTCGGCCGATAGGCCGTCCCCCTCACCCGGCCGCGCTGCGCGCGGCCACCCTCTCCCACAAGGGGAGAGGGAAGAAAGAGCGCCTCGCCCAATTCCAAATGCATCAAGTGATTACCGCAGCTTCAAAGTGGAAAGGCCGATCAGCGCCAGCATCACCGAGATGATCCAGAACCGGATCACGATCTGCGGCTCGGTCCAGCCCTTCTGCTCGAAGTGATGATGGATCGGCGCCATCCGGAACACGCGCTTGCCGGTGAGTTTGAAGGATGCGACCTGCACGATGACCGAGACCGCTTCCAGCACGAAGAGCCCGCCGATCACCGCGAGCACGATCTCGTGCTTCACGGCCACCGCAATCGAGCCGAGCATGCCGCCCAGCGCCAGCGATCCGGTATCGCCCATGAAGATCGAGGCCGGTGGCGCGTTGAACCAGAGGAAGCCGAGGCCGGCGCCCAGCACGGCGCCGCACAGCACCGCGAGCTCACCGGTGCCGGCGACGTAGTTGATCTGCAGGTAGTCCGAAAACACCGCGTTGCCGGCGAGATAGGCGATCATGCCGAAGCTCGCGGACGCAATCATCACCGGCACGATGGCGAGGCCGTCGAGGCCGTCGGTGAGGTTCACCGCATTGCCGGCGCCGACCACGATGAAGGCGCCGAAGATGACGAAGAACCAGCCGAAGTTCAGGATCACATCCTTGAAGAACGGGATCACCAGCGAACTCGAGAGGGGATCGCGGCCGAGCCGGACAAAGGCGTAGCAGGCCGCCGCCGCGATCACGGTCTCGATGGCGAGACGCGTGCGGCCGGAGAAGCCGGCGTGAGTCTGCTTGGTGACCTTCAGATAGTCGTCGTAGAAGCCGACGAAGCCGAAGCCGAGCGTCACCGCGAGCACGATCCAGACATAGGGGTTGCGCGGATTGGCCCACAGCAAGGTAGAGACCACGAGGCCGGAGAGGATCATCAGCCCGCCCATAGTGGGCGTGCCGATCTTGACCAGATGCGACTGCGGGCCGTCGGTGCGGATCGGCTGGCCCTTGCCCTGGCGCAGCCGCAGATTGTCGATGATCCAGGGACCGAACAGGAACACGAACAGCGCGCCGGTCACCATCGCACCGCCGGTGCGGAAGGTGATGTAGCGGAACACGTTGAACACCGGGACGGTGCCTGCGAAGTCGATCAGCCAGTAGAACATTCAGTCCGCCCTATACCGCGGCATCATCGAGCGCGGCGTTGCCGGGAAAGCGCTTTTCGAGCGCGGAGACAATCGGTTTCATGCGCGAGCCCTTCGAGCCCTTGACCATGATGGCATCGCCGGCGCGGATCGCCGCCAATACCTGCGATTCGAGCCCTGCCGCATCATCGGCATAGCCGCCCCGCTTGCCGGTGGAAAGGGCGTCCCACAGATGCCGCATCAGCGGACCACAGCAAAATACCAGGTCGATATTGTCGGATTTGACCGCCTCGATCAGGCCGCGGTGCAGTTTCCCACCATTGGGGCCGAGTTCAAGCATGTCGCCGAGTACCGCGATGCGGCGGCCCTGCGGCCCGACCGCGGCCGCGCCGAGCACGCTCAGGGCCGCGGTCATCGACGCCGGATTGGCGTTGAAGGTTTCGTCGATCACGATCGCTTCGCCGCCGGCCACTTCCAGACGGTGGCGGACGCCGCGCCCCATCGCCGGGTGCACATGCGACAGTGTCAGTGCCGCGAGCGCGAGATCGGCTCCCATCAAGGTCGCCGCCGCCAGCACGGCCAGCGAATTCATCGCCATGTGGCGCCCGGGCATGCCGAGCTTGTACGTGACGTCGTGGTCGAGAATGCTGGCATGAACCGCCGAGCAGGTCGGGTGCAGTGCAACGTCGAGCAATCGCGCTTCGGACGTCTTGTCCGCGCCGAACGTTACGATGCGCGACACACCGGCCTTCCTGGCGTGTTTTTGCAGCCGCGCGAACTGCGAATTGTCGCGGTTGAGAATCGCGACACCGCCGGGCTCGAGGCCCGCAAAGATTTCCGCCTTGGCGTCGGCAATCGCCTCGACGCCGGCGAAGAATTCCAGATGCACCGGCTCGACGGTGGTAATGATGGCGAAGTGCGGCCGCACCAGCTTCACCAGCGGTTCGATCTCGCCGCTATGATTCATGCCGATCTCGAAGATCGCAAAGCGCGCCGTCGCTGGACAGCGCGCCAGCGTCAGCGGCACGCCCCAGTGATTGTTGAATGACGCCACCGAGGCGTGGGTCTCGCCCTGCCCCGCCAGCACGCCGTGCAGCATCTCCTTGGTTGAGGTCTTGCCGACCGAGCCGGTGACCGCAACGATTTGAGCGCCGAGCCGAACGCGGGAAGCGCGCGCGAGATCGACGAGGCCGGCGAGCACGTCATCGACCACCAGCAACCGCGCATCGGCGGCAAACTTGTCGCGCTGCGCGGCTTCGACCACGGCGAGACCGGCGCCGGCCTTCAGCGCGGCATCAACAAAGGTGTGGCCATCATGGACGTCGCCCTTGATGGCGAAGTAAGCATCGCCCGGAGCGATGGTGCGGCTATCGATGGAAATGCCGTTGATGCCGTCGGGCAGCGCGCCTTGCGTGGCGGCGCGCATCGCTTCGACCATCGCGGCGGATGTCCACAAAAATTCGCTCATGCAACCCTCGACGTCAGTGCGGCGGCCGCGGCCTCATGATCGCTGAACGGCAACACGCGGTCGCCGACGATCTGTCCGGTCTCGTGGCCCTTGCCGGCGATCAGCAACGCGTCGCCGGGTTGAAGGCCGGAGATCGCCACGCGGATGGCTTCAGCGCGGTCGCCGATTTCCGTCGCGCCCTTCGCGGCTGCCAGAATTGCCGCGCGGATCGCGGCAGGGTTCTCGCTGCGCGGGTTGTCGTCGGTGACGATCACGCTGTCGGCGTTGTCGCTGGCGATCTCGCCCATCAGCGGCCGCTTGCCGGTATCGCGGTCGCCACCGGCGCCGAACACCACGACCAGCTTGCGCTTGGCATAGGGCCGCAGCGCCTGCAGCGCTTTCGCCAGCGCATCGGGCTTGTGGGCGTAGTCGACGAAGATTGGCGCACCGTTGTAGTCGCCAACCCGCTCAAGCCGGCCCTTGGCGCCTTCGAGATGTTCGAGCGACGCGAACACCTGATCGGCATGGCCGCCAGTGCCGATCACCAGACCGGCCGCGACCAGCGCGTTCTCGATCTGGAATTCACCGACCAGCGGCAGTTTGATCGCATGCGTTTTACCGCGATGTTCGAGCGTCAGCTTCTGCGCAAAACCGTCGATCGCAGCACCAACGAGGCGGATACCCTCACTGGCGCCACCGCCGTTGCGGCCGACGGTGATGATGCGCAGCTTTCGCGACTGCGCGGCGTCGATGACTTCCTGCGAGCAGTCGTGATCGGCCGCGATCACTGCGACGCCGCCATCGACGACGAGAGCGCGGAACAGCCGCAGCTTGGCATTCAGATAGTGCGCGACGTCGGGGTGATAATCCATGTGGTCGCGCGAGAGGTTAGTGAAGCCTCCTGCGGCGACGCGGACGCCGTCGAGACGATACTGGTCGAGCCCGTGCGACGACGCTTCCAGCGCCAGATGCGTGACGCCTTCGCCGGTGATTTCATCGAGCTGACGGTGCAGCGCGATGGGATCCGGCGTGGTCAGCGAGCCATAGACAGTGCGCTTCGGCGAGATGAGACCGATGGTGCCGATACTGGCAGAGGCATGGCCGAACCGTCCCCAGATCTCGCGCGCGAACGACGCTACCGAGGTCTTGCCTGACGTGCCGGTGACCGCCGCGATCACCGCCGGCTGTCGCGGATAGAATTTCGCCGCCGCCAGCGCCAGCGCGCGGCGCGGATTTGGCGTGACGACGAAGGGCACGGGCAGACCGATATGCTTGTGGTCGCCGGCGATGGCGACGGCGCCCGCGGCGATCGCCTGGGTGACGAAACGCGCACCATCGGTCTTGGCGCCGGCAAGCGCGAAGAACAGGTTGCCGGGCTTCACAGCGCGACTGTCCACAGCGAGGCCGGTCACGGCGACGTCGCCCGCAGGCGCGTCGATCACGGCATCATCGCTGAAGAGGTCGCGCAGTTTCATGCTGTTCCAGTTCGGGCCATCGGGCTCCTACAACGCCACGCAAACCGCATTTTGCACCGGCTGTAAAGCGCCGACGCAGCGTTACTGTGTAGCCCTCGATGCCGCAAGAATAAGGCGATCGGACGTCGGCAGGTCGAAGCGCGGTTCGAGCCCCAGCAAGGGTGCAACGCGGGCGATCACCTTGCCGCCGGCCGGCACTGCATTCCAGCCCGAAGTGATGAAACCATGAGTTTCCGGCAGCGCTTTCGGCTCGTCCAGCATCACCAGCACCTGGAATTGCGGATTGTCCGCCGGCAGGATCGCGGTGAAGGAATTCAGCACCTGCTTCTTGGAATAGCGGCCGTTGACCACCTTCTCGGCGGTGCCGGTCTTGCCGCCGATGTAATAGCCCTTGGACAGCAGGTCGGCCTGACGCGCGGTACCGCTTTCGGCATTGAGCCGCATCAGATAGCGGATCTTGTCGCTGGTATCCTTCTTCACCACCCGCTTGCCGATTTCCTGCGCCTCCTGTTCGGTGCGCTTCAGGAATGTCGGCGGGATCAGGTAGCCGCCATTGACCATGGCGTTGATGCCCATCACCGCCTGCAGCGGCGCCACCGAGAGACCGTGGCCGAACGAAATCGTGATGGTGTTGAGTTCGCCCCAGCGCTTCGGCACGATCGGCATCGCGCTTTCCGGCAGTTCGGTGCGCAGCCGGTCGAGCTGGCCGACCTTCTTCAGAAACGTCTTGTGCGCCTCGACGCCCTGCTGCAGCGCGACCCGCGCCGCGCCGATGTTCGACGAGAACGTAAACACTTCCGCCAGCGAGATGAAACGGCCGAGCGAGTGGCTGTCATGAATCTTGAACTTGCCGTAGCTCAGAGGCGCCCGCGCGTCGTACATGCTGTTGAGGTTGGCCTTGCCGGAATCCAGTGCCATCGCCAGCGTCAGCGTCTTGAAGGTTGAACCCATCTCGTAGACGCCGGTGGTAAGGCGGTTGATGCGGTCGGGATCGTGCGCCTCTTTCGGATTGTTCGGGTCGAAGTCCGGCAGCGACACCATCGCCACGATCTCGCCGGTCTTGACGTTGGAGATCAGGCCGGAGGCCGCCTTGGCCTTGTATTTCTCTTTCGCCTTGAGCAACTCGTCGCGCAGCGCATGCTCGACCCGCAGATCGACGGCGAGTTCGACCGGCTTCTGCAGGCGGTCCGATGCAAAACCTGCCTGATGAAGATCGGCGAGGCCGTTGGTGTCGAGCCACTTTTCGATGCCGGCGATGCCCTGGTTGTCGATATTGACGAGACCGATCACATGCGAGACGGCCGAGCCGCTCGGATAGACCCGCTTGTTCTCGCGCAGGAAGCCGATGCCGGGGATGCCGAGGCGATGAATGTCGCGCTGCTGCTGCGGCGTGATTTCGCGCTTCAGCCAGGCGAAGCCCTTCCGGTTCGACAGCCGCTCGCGTACCTCGGCGGAGTCGAGGTCGGGCAGCGCCCCCGTGAGCAATTCGACTGCCTCGTCCTTGTCGATGATCCGGCGCGGTTCGCTGAACAGCGATGGCGACTTCACGTCGGTCGCCAGGATCGCGCCGTTGCGGTCGACGATATCGGGCCGCGCGGTCGCGACGGCATCCTTGGCGGCGCGGCGTTCGGCATGGTTGTCGCCGCCGACGGCGAACATGATCAGGCGAACGGCGATCACGCCATAGATGCCACCGAAGGCGATCATGGCGAGGCCGACGCGGGCCCGCGCCTTGGCGGCGCGATCGACGTTGCGCCCGTATAGCAGGCTGCGGATCAGCCGCTGCCGCCACGGCTCGGCCGGTTTCGCCACGGGCTTCCGGATGGTAGGCACCTGGTCGGTCACTGCGGATCCTCCGGCGCGGGCAACGAGCCGGTGACGATATCCGGATCGATGGTATCGATCATCGCGCCGATCGGATCAGGATCGCCGGGCTTGGCGAAGCTCGGCGGCCGATCCGGCAAGTTCTTCAGCGTATCGAATTGCTGAGCGGTGACCGGCTTCAGTGTCAGATGCCGTTCGGCAAGGCCCTGCAGCCGCATCGGCGCATCGAGCTTGGCCCATTCCGCGCGCAGCGAGGCGATGGCGTCGCGCTGTTCGCGAATGTCGGCATGCAGCCGCAACACCCGCTCGGTGCGCACGGTGGATTCCATCTTGATGCGGTAGACATAGGCCGCAGCGAACACCAGCACGGCGATGACGAGAAGGTGGATGATGCGCATGCTCAGCCTCCCCTCATCACGTCGGCGAGCGTCGGCCAGCCTGGCAGCGGACCGGCGTCCTGCGCCGGCGCGTCGGTGCGCTCGGCGGCGCGCAGCTTGGCGGAGCGGGCACGCGGATTGGCGCTGACTTCGTCGCCACCCGCCACGATCGGGCGTTTGTTGACCAGCGTGAAGCGCGGCGCGGACTGCGACACTTCCGGCAGATGCCGCGAGCCGCCGCCGGTCTTGCTGCGCTCGACCATGAAATTCTTGACGATGCGGTCTTCTAGCGAATGGAACGACACCACCACGAGCCGACCGCCCGGCTTCAGCACGCGCTCGGCGGCGGCCAGCGCGGTGTGCAGTTCGTCGAGCTCCTCGTTGACGAAGATCCGCAGTGCCTGAAACGTTCGCGTCGCCGGATGGATTTCGCCGGGTTTCGCCCACACCACTTTCTGAACGATGTCGACCAATTCGCGCGTGGTGGCGATCGGTGCCTCCTTGCGCGCGGCGACGATGGCGCGGGCGACGGCGCGGGAATGCCGCTCCTCGCCGAAGATATAGATGATGTTGGCGAGATCGGCTTCCGAGGCCCTGGCGACGACATCGGCCGCGGTCGGGCCGTCATGGCCCATCCGCATGTCGAGCGGGCCGTCGAAGCGAAACGAGAAGCCGCGCTCGGCCTGGTCGACCTGCATCGACGACACCCCGACATCCATCACGACGCCATCGACCAGGCTTTCGCGCTGCGCGGCGCAAACCTCGGCGAGATGGGAGAAGCGGTCCTCGACCAGAGCCAGTCGGCCATCGGAGCTCTCGACGAGATCGAAGCCGCCGGCGATGGCGGTGCGGTCGCGGTCGATGCCGATGACGCGAGTGCCGGCAGTGGCGAGAATGGCGCGCGAATAACCGCCGGCGCCAAAAGTGGCATCGACAAAGATGCCGCCATCGCGGGGGTTCAGCGCCTCGACGGCCTCGCGACCGAGAACGGGGACGTGGCGGACATCAGACGCAGTCATGCGCCCGCTCCGAAGCAGGGTGGAGCCGGCAAAGTCCGGCCCTTCGCATCGAGGCGCAACGTCAAACTGGACACCAACTGGCCCATGTCGCCTCAACTGTCGGCGCGTCGCCCGGCTTTTCCGCTCGAAAAGCCGCAGCATCACGCGATTACCGGTTCCACTGGGCGCTCCGCCCGCGCGATCGGCAGGCAACCCCGGTTTTCCGCATGGAGTTTGGAGGGTTGCCATGGGATTTGAGCGTCAAATGGAACCTCGGCCGGCCCCAACGGGTCGGCTCTTCACCCCTCAGTAACGTCGCTTAGCGTTAAGAAAGCGTTGATGGGTGGCGAGAGGATTTAAGCATTCGGCCACCACCTTCCCACCCCATCATGGAACCGGCCGACCATGATGCGCCGCACCACCATCTGCGAAAGTACTGGATAGATGTCACACAACCGTTGCGCGACGCGACGCTGGCCGGGATAGTGGGGCCGAGGCGGCGCCGGCCGAATACGCCGCCGTTCTCCTGCCAGGTTTGAGTTGCCCCATGCCATCAGGTTCGTTCACGTCTCCAGGATCTGATTCCAAGCGTCAGCGCGCCATCCCGATTCCCAAGGGCGCCGCAAACATGCCAATTTTTACTCCCGATTCATCGGTCGTTTCCGACGTGATTCCGTCAGCGAATTTCGGCGAGCGCAACAACGGCCTGGTGCCCGACATGATCGTACTGCACTACACCGGCATGCCTGATGCCGAGGGCGCGATCACCCGGCTGTGCACCGCCGGCACAGACGTCTCCGCGCATTACATTGTCATGGAAGACGGCCGCATCGCGCAGAGCGTGCCGGAAGCCAAGCGCGCCTGGCATGCCGGCATCGGCTACTGGGCCGGCGAGGCCGATATCAATTCCTGTTCGATCGGCATCGAGATCATCA
>JAQGKA010000498.1 GCA_028290355.1 Tardiphaga sp.
GTCTGTTTGGTTGTCTTGCCGGACGCCGGCGTCGCGGTCGCGATCAGCGCGGCACAATCCTGATCGGTAGATGCCGGTGTCGCCGTCGCTCAAGTTGCTACGGTCGCTTCAGTTCCGGTTCCGGCGGCTGCTTCGGCTGCCGCTGCCTGCGCCTTCAGCACGGCGGCGGCGATCGCTAGCGGCTGCGTGGCGCCGGCATTCGCGGTCGTTGCCGGCGTCGCTGTGGTGTCAGTCGTGGCGGTAATGACGGGGATGACGACCGCGACGGCGGTCACCGGCACGGCTTTATCGGTCTGCGGGGTGGCATTGGTGTCAGTCGCGGTGCTGGCATCCGTGGTCTTGGTGTCTTTTGCGGAGGAATCCTTGTCCGTCTTGGCGTCTGTTTTGCTGTCAGCCTTGGGCGGCTTCGAATCCTTGGCGGCGTTTGCGCTGGCATCGGCGGATTGCGCGCGGCTGTCCTGATCCCGTGAATTGGACACGGTCGTGTCGTCGGCGCGATTGTCGTTGCGGCTCGGTGTGTTGTCGTCGGCCCGGGCCGGGCGGCTGTCGTCGCGGGACGCGGGCGCTGGCAGGTCGGGCAGCGTCGATGCCGCACGGTCAGTATTGCTGCTGGCGGCCGTGTTGCTGTCGACCAGCGACCCAAAGCGGTCGGAGTCCGACGGCTGATCGTCGCGGGCCGACTTCGATCGCGTATTCTGAAACGATACGTTTGAGGCGATATCTGACGTCACGCTAACCACGGCCGGCCTTTCAAGATGAGTTCTATGTTCAGTGAGCAAGGACCGGGCCACGCCGTTCAAAAATAAAAATGTGATGTTTTTCAATGTGTTATGACGATCTTCGGTCAACGGTTCCGCGTTTTGCGGCCGCTTTGTTTCTGCCCGTAGGCAAGAATTGCCGTTTGCGTCCTGCGCCATGATTGCCTGAGCGGAAGTCGGCCTATATTAAAGTGCAGTATCCCAGCCATCGCCGGAACGGCCGCAAGTTCCGGGATTTGCTTCAGCTTTCCTGATCGCGACGGTTTGCAGCCGGCGCGGTCGCAGCAGTGACCGAAACCATGCTCAACAGTCTGGATCTTGAGGGTCGTCCGCAGGACACCAGGGTCGTGGTCGCCATGTCTGGCGGCGTCGACTCTTCGGCGACGGCTGCGCTGTTGAAGTCGCAGGGCTACGACGTCGTCGGCATCACGCTGCAGCTCTATGATCATGGCGCTGCCACCCACCGCAAGGGCGCCTGCTGCGCCGGTCGCGACATCCATGACGCTCGCGATGTCGCCGAGCGAATCGGCATTCCGCATTACGTGTTGGATTATGAAAGCCGGTTTCGCGAGTCGGTGATCGACAACTTTGCTGCAAGCTATGCCTCCGGCGAGACCCCAGTGCCGTGCATCGAATGCAACCGCTCCGTCAAGTTTCGCGACCTTCTCGCCACCGCGCGCGAGTTGGGCGCATCGGCGCTGGCTACCGGCCACTATGTCGCGTCGCGCCGTCTCGATGATGGATCGCGCGCGATGGTGTGCGCGGCCGATGCGGATCGCGACCAGAGCTATTTCCTGTTCGCCACCACCCAGGAGCAGCTCGACTATCTGCGCTTTCCGCTTGGCGACATGACCAAGCCGCAGACCCGCGAGTTGGCGCGGCAGTTCGGACTGTCGGTCGCTGACAAGCAGGACAGCCAGGATATCTGCTTCGTGCCGTCCGGTCGCTATACCGATGTGATCGAACGGATGAAGCCGAATGCTCTGGCGCCCGGCGATATCGTCGACATGGAAGGCCAGGTGATTGGTCGCCATGAAGGCATCGTGCACTTCACCGTCGGCCAGCGTCGCGGCCTCGGCATTGCAGCCAGCGCGCCGTTATATGTGGTGCGGCTGGATGCGGCTGCCCGACGCGTTATCGTCGGACCGCGTGAAGCCTTGCGAATGCACCGCATCGTGCTGCGCGACGTCAACTGGATCGGTGACGGTGCGCTGGATCGCGCGGGTGAGGGTCTCGAACTCTTCGTCAGGGTGCGCTCGACCCGCGCGCCGCAGCCGGCATGGTTGCGCGCAGTCAATGGCGGTTATGAAGTCGAACTGGTCGGCGGCGAAGAGGGCGTGTCGCCCGGCCAGGCTTGCGTGTTCTATGACGCTGTCGGTGGCCAGGCGCGGGTGCTCGGCGGCGGCTTCATCAAGAGTGCCGCGGCGAAAAGCCCTGTCGGTGTCCCGGTGCACGATGCTAACGTGCCGCAGCCGCTGGTCGCAGCGTTGCGCGTTTAAGAGTTCAGGGCAGGGGCATGGCTGGCGATATCGACCGCGCGGGAGTCGCGAAGGCCTACGGGCTGTGGGCACCGATCTACGACATCGTGTTCGGCAAGGTGTTCGATCCTGGCCGCCAGGCCACCATCATCGAGGCCGACAAGATAGGCGGCCGCATCCTCGACGTTGGCGTCGGCACCGGCCTGTCGCTGATCGACTATTCGCGCAGCACGAAGATTTGCGGTGTCGATATTTCCGAGCCGATGCTGCGCAAGGCGCATCAGCGGGTGCAGGCGCTCAACCTGACCAACGTCGAAGCGCTGGCGGTAATGGACGCCAAGAACCTCGCTTTCGCGGATGGCTATTTCGACGCGGTGGTGGCGCAATATGTCATCACCGCGGTGCCGGATCCCGAAGCTACGCTGGACGATTTCATTCGTGTGTTGAAGCCCGGTGGCGAGTTGATCCTGGTCAATCACATCGGCGCCGAGAGCGGCTCGCGTCGCCTGTTCGAACTGGCGTTTGCGCCACTGGCGCGGCGGCTCGGCTGGCGCCCGGAATTCCCCTGGGGCCGGCTGGTCGACTGGGCGGCCGGTCACGGCGGCGTCACCCTCACGGAACGCCGGCCGATGCCGCCAATGGGGCATTTTTCCCTGATCCGCTACCGAAAGTCCTGACCCCCGCGTTTGGGCCGGGAACATCCGGGCAGGAACCCCGTTTGTCCGGATGCAGATCAAACAGTCCTTGTTGCTCGCAAGCTTCCTGATCGCCAGTACCGGTGCGGCCATCGCGCAGGCACCGCCGACACCGGCGACGCCTCAGGCCCAGACCGCGCCTCCGGCGCCGGCGCGTGCTGCCAATGATTGCACGCCGACGCAAACCGGCCCGCAAGGCACGATCACTCCCACTCCGCGAGATACAACGACGGGACAAAGTTCCGAGTCGCTCGGCGACAAACTGGCCAAATCAGACGGCGTGCTATGCCCGCCGACCGGGGTCGATCCGGAAATCCGCGCACCGACGCCAAACACCGGCAATACGCCGGTGATCCCGCCGCCCGGCAGCCCCGGAGGCGATCCGACGATCCGGCCGAAATGATCACATGCGGGGCATGCCCGCGGGCCGCGCCTCGCGTGTCTGCGCGGCGAGCCTGATGCCGGCATTGGCGGCGCCAAATCCCTGATAGTTGCGACGCTCGACAATCTCGAAGAAAAACCGCTCGTCAAAACTGTGCGTGTAGATCTGGAAGAATTCGCCGTCGCCTTCGCGGTCGTACAGGATCTGATTGTCGCGCAGAGCCGACATGGTCTCGGCATCGAGACCGTATTTGGCCTCGACATCGTCATAATAGTTTTCCGGAATTTTCAGGAAGCTGGCGCCGCGCTTTCGCATTTCTGCGACAGCTGCGAAAATATCGTCGCATGAGAATGCGATATGCTGCACGCCCGAGCCGAAAAACTCGGAGATGAAGCGATTCGACAGCGTGCGCGTTGCCGACGACCCGTTGAGGACGACACGAAGCGACTGATTGCCGTTGATCAGGGCCTGGCTTTGCACGAGGCCGACGGGATCGGCGATTTCCATCTGCGGCAGCCGCTGCAGATCGAGAATGCCGGTATAGAACAGCAACCACGACAGCATCTCGTCATACGGCATCGACTGCGAGATATGATCGACGACACTGAGTCGATCTGTGCTGGCGTCGCTACGCAGCGGTTCGAAATCGACATCCCAGTTCTTGCCGGCGCTTTCCAGAAAATACAGCAGGCTGCCGCC
Source organism: Tardiphaga sp. (assembly GCA_028290355.1). GTDB lineage: Bacteria > Pseudomonadota > Alphaproteobacteria > Rhizobiales > Xanthobacteraceae > Tardiphaga. Next base: position 4,013 of record JAQGKA010000498.1, read on the forward strand.
GACGCCATGGATCGCTGGAATTTCCAGTTCGCCGGGCCCGACCGGCTGATAGAACGTCCGTGCCTTCAGCGCTTCCGCACGCGCCATGGTCTTGCCGGCGTCATCGACATCCACCGCGATGGCGCAGACGCCGGGTCCGTGGGTGACATAATGCGAATGCGCAAAGCCATCGGGCTCGCAGTTGATGACGAGGTCGATGCCGCCCTGCGACCACCTTTCGACATCCTTGCTGCGGTGCGCACCGGTCTTGCGGAAGCCTAGCTGGCCGAGCAAAACAGCGAGGTCGGTCGCCTTCGTCTCATTGACAGCGAATTCGATGAAGCCGACGCCGCGGCTTTGCGCCTTCGGCTGCAACGCATCAACGGAGGCTTTCGCGAGTTGATCCTCGAGCAGGATGAGCGAGCGCAGCCCGTCGGTCGCGGTGCGCACTGCGGATCCCGCACGAAACTGGTCGTTGAAAATCTCCAGGGACCACGGGCCTTTGTAACCGGTTGCCAGCACCGATTCCATGAAGGCGACCACCGGCAGATCGCCCTGGCCGGGGAAGCAGCGGAAATGCCGGCTCCATGACAATACGTCGAGGCCGAGCTTTGGCGCGTCCGCGAGTTGGACCAGAAAGATCTTGTCGGCCGGAATCGACTGGATCGCGGTGACGGGAAACGACGGCGCCAGCGCGTGAAAACTGTCGAGAATGACGCCGATCGCCTTGTGGTCGGCACGGCGCACGATCTCCCAGGCGTCGCGGTAGTCGTTGACATGCTTGCCCCAGGCCAGCGCCTCGAAGCCGACGCGGAGGCCGCGGCGACCGGCGCGTTCGCCGAGTTCGTGAAAGTCTGCGGCGGCGCGATCGATGCCACCGAGCGAGGCCGGGGAAATGTTGCTGCAGACCAGCAGCAGCTCGGTCTGCAATTCCTGCATCAGGTCGAACTTGCGCTCGGCGCGGGCGAAGTTGCGCGTGCGCTGCGGCTCCGGCATGCCCTCGAAATCGCGAAACGGCTGGAAGGCGCAGATCGCGAGTCCGAGATCGCGGCAGAGTTGCCCGACATCGCGCGGACTTCCGCTGAACGACAGCAGGTCGTTCTCGAAAATCTCGACCTCGTCGAAGCCGGCGGCGGCGATGGCGCGCAGCTTTTCATCCAGCGCTCCGCTGAGCGAAACGGTGGCGATCGAACGCTTGGTCATGCAGCCTGCTCCACGATCTGGCCGGGCGAGACGCGCATGCCGCTGCGCGCCGCTTGTTGTACGGCTTCGACAACGGCGAGCGTGCCCATGGCATCCTCGACCGTAATTAGCGGCACTTCGCGGCGAGCGATCACGGCAAGAAAATGCCGCAGCTGCTCGACCAGCGGATCGTCATTCGCCGCGACAAGATCGGTGCGGGCGAGCGGCGTGAACCAGCCGCTGGCATCGGAATAGGACCACAGCTCCATGGTCGGCACGGAGAGCGAGCCCCTGGTGCCGGCAAACAGATAGCAGGGCTGATTTTCGCGGGCGTAGGCGGCGTTTTCGCCGGATGACAATTCCCAGCTCCATGGCGCCGGCGTGGCATCGGACACCGTCACCGTGCCGAGCGCGCCATTGGCGAATCTCAGCAGCAGTGCTGCTGTATCTTCGACCGCGAAGCCGCGCGCTTTGTTCGAGGTCAGCGCCTGCACGTCGACGATCTCGCCGCAGATGAAGCGCAGATTGTCGATGTCATGCACCAGATTGATCAGCACCGGTCCGCCGCCCGGCTCGCGTCGCCAGGCGACGTCGAAATAATCGTCAGGCTTCTTCAGCAGCCACAGCCCGACCACGGCGGTGAGTTGGCCGATCTGACCGCCGGCAATGGCGTCACGTACCGCCTTGATGCGTGGATTGTGACGGCGATGATGGCCGACCAGCACCGGCACGCCGGAGCGCCTGATCGCCGCGAGCAACTCCTGCGCGGCCATCACTGTGTCGGTGACCGGCTTTTCCACCAGCGCCGGGATGCCGTGTTCGATGCAGTCCAGCGCCATCGCCAGATGCAGTGCGTTCGGTGAAGCGACAATCAGGCCGTCGGGCTGCGCTTCTTCAAGCAGTTCGCGATGGTCGGCATACCAGTCGATGCCGCGCGCTGACGCGAATGCTTTCGCTTCGGGCGAGGGGTCGGCAATTCCCGCGACGACGCAATCCCTTGAGGCCTCGATCAGCTCGACGTGCTTGCGCCCGATCGCGCCCGCGCCCGCCACGCCGATCCGCATCGTGCTCACGCTGCGGTCTCCGTCATGGCACCGCCCAGGAACAGCTGCCCGATGCGGGGATCATTCAATACGCGGTCGGCCTTGTCGAACAGGCGGGTCTGGCCAAGTTCGAGCACGATGCCGAAATCGGAAATTTCCAGCGCCGATCGGGCGTTTTGTTCGATCATCAGGATCGAGACACCGCGGTCGCGCAGCTCCTTCAGGATGTTGAAGGTTTGCAGCACCATCAGCGGAGACAGCCCGATCGAGGGCTCGTCGATCAGCACCAACTGCGGATTCAACAAGAGCCCGCGGGCGATCTCGAGCTGCTTCTGCTCGCCGCCGGACAGCGTCGAGGCCTGCTGCGTCGCCTTCTTGCGCAGCACCGGAAATTTGTCGAGCGCGGCCTCGATGCGCGCCGGCAGGTCGGTGATGTCGCGACCCGCCGCCACCGCACCGAGTTCGATGTTGTGGCGCACCGACAATTCAGGAAAGATGTTGCGGCCCTGCGGTACGTAGCAGATGCCGGCGGTGAGCAGGGCGCGCTGGCTGAGGCCGGTGACGTCGCGGCCTTTGAACGTGACCTTGCCCTCGCGCAGCTTCAACAATCCGAAGATGGCCTTGAACACGGTGGATTTGCCGGCGCCGTTCGGCCCGATCACCGTGGTGATCGACCCCGCCGGCACCGAGAACGTGGTGCCGTTCAGGATCGTCATCTTGCCGTAGCCACCGACCAGATTTTGAACGTCCAGGATCGCGTCGCTCATAGGTTTGTCCTCAATGTCCGAGGTAGGCTTCGATCACGGCGGGATTGGCGCGGACCTCGGCGGGGCTTCCCATCGCCAGCACCTTACCCTCCGCCATCACCATCACGCGCGTACACAGCGACATCACGAATTCCATATTGTGCTCGATCACCACGAAGGTGGCGCGCTTCTCGCGGTTGATCGCGGTCAGCCGGTCCTTGAGATCGGCGAGCATGGTGAGGTTGACGCCGCCGGCGGGCTCGTCGAGCAGCACCAGCCGCGGCCCACCCATGAAGGCCATAGCCGCATCGAGCAGTTTTTGCTGGCCATAGGACAGGCCGCCCGCGGGTTCCTTGGCGAGATGGTCGAGCTTGAAGAAGCCGATCATCTGGTCGGCCGCCCCGGTCAGGCCGGCGTCGGACGGGCCGAACAGCCGCGACAGCATGTTGCCCTGGTGCTCCTGCCCGGCGAGGATCAGGTTCTCGCGCACCGAGAGTTTGGGGAACACCTGCAGCAGCTGGAAGGTGCGGCTGACGCCGAGGCCGTTGAGCTCCGACGGCCGCATCCCGGTGACCACCTTGCCATCGACCTTGACCTCGCCGTCGCTCGGGGTGAGCTGGCCCAAAATGCAGTTGAACAAAGTGGACTTGCCGCAGCCGTTCGGGCCGATCAGGCCGAGAATCTCGCCCTCCTGCACGTCGAAGCTGACGCCGTTGACGGCGGTGATGCCGCCAAAGCTCTTGCGGATGTTGCTGACTTCGAGGACCGCGGTCATGGCGCCGTTTCCAGTTTGGATTTCGTTACCGCCCGCAAGGCGGAGGCAACCTTGGTGCGGCGCTCCGCCATGAAGCGATCGAGGATGCCCAGAATGCCGGTCGGCGAATAGATCAGCAGCAGGATCACCGCGACGGCGTAGATCATCAGGTAATAGCCTTGGGTGAAGCGCAGCCATTCCGGCAGCAGCACCGCGATCATCGCGCCGAGGAACGGCCCGAAGAAGAAGCCGGCGCCGCCGACGATCACCATCATCAAGAGGTCGAGCGACAGCGCCAGGCTGAACGGGACGGGATCGACATATTGCGTGAGCGGCGCGTAGAGCGTGCCGGCGACGCCGCCGAGCGCCGAGCCGATCGCAAAGGCCATCAGCGTGTAGCGGCGGGTATCGATGCCGAGCGACAGCGCGCGGATCGGATTTTCGCGCAGCGCCACGAAGGCGCGGCCCCACGGCGAGCGGATCAGCCACCACACCGCCAGCGAGACGAGGCCGAGCGAGCCGAGGCAGAGATAGTAGAATGGCAGTGGGCGCCGCGTGGGAAAGCCGAATACATCCGGCCGCGGAATGTTGCTGATGCCGTAGATGCCCTTGGTCAGCCAGTCCTCGTTACGGAACACCAGGAAGGCCAGCGTCGAGAATGCCAGGGTGACGAAAGCGAGGTAGTGATGCTGCACCCGCAGAGCGGGGTAGCCGAGGATCCAGCCGATCGCAAAACACAGCACGATGGCGACACCCAATGCTGCGATCAGCGGCAGGCCGTTCGACGTCATGATCGCCGCGGAGTAGGCGCCGATGCCGACGAACGCGCCCTGCGCCAGCGAGACCTGTCCGGCATAGCCCAGCGTCAGATTCAGCCCCATGGCGGCGATGGTCATCACCGCCCACTGGCTGAGGATGAACAGACCGTAGCGATTGAAATTCATCGGCACGATGATCAGGGCGGCGATGACGACGACGCCGAACGCGATCTGCAGATATTTGCCCGCGGTCATATGGTGCGCTCCTCCGGCCGGCCAAGAATTCCCTGCGGGCGGAACAGGATGATAACGATCAGCAGGATCAGCGGCACCGCGGCGCGATATTGCGTCGAGACATAGGCCGCGGCGAGGTTATCGACGACGCCGATCAGGAGGCCGCCGGCGATGGCGCCACGCACCTGGTTGAAGCCGCCGACGATTGCCGCGATGAAGGCGGCCTGTCCCAGCACTTCGCCGCTGGAGAATTTGGCGAGATAGATCGGCGTGATTAGCAATGAGGCCAATGCCACCAGGAAGGCGTTGATCAGAAAGGTCAGCAGGATCATGCGCTCGACCGGGACGCCGATGATCCGCGCCACCGTCGGGTTCTGCGCGGCGGCCTGCATCTGGTGGCCGATCGAGGTGCGGTTCAGCAGGGCGGTGAGGGCGAGCACCGCTGCTATCGCCAGCGCCAGCACGCCGATGCTCTGCAGCGAGACCATGCGGCCGAAGATCGAGATATCGCCGGCCGGCACGATGGAGGGAAACGGCGACGCCTCGGCGCTGAAGAACTGCTTCACCGCCTCCTTGATGCCGATCGCCAGCGCCATGGTGGCGATCGCCAGCGGCAGCACGCCGTGGCGCAGCATCGGATCGACCAGCAGCATCTTGAAGCCGAGCCCGAGCAACAGCATCGACAGCAGGATGCCGATGATGATCGCCAGCCAGAACGGCACGCCGGCATGCATCGCCGCCAGCATCAGGAACGCCGGCAGCATGACGAACTCGCCCTGCGCGAAATTGATGGTCTGCGAGGTCTGCCACA
>JAQGKA010000544.1 GCA_028290355.1 Tardiphaga sp.
TGCCGCGATGCGGCCTTTGGTGGCGATGTTGTAGAGCCGCGCCGGGCCGGCGCTGGAGAGATCGACGAAGCGCTGCAGCGACAGCCGTCCGGCATTGACGTGATCCAGCATGATCGGCACCAGGGTCTGCACGCCGGTCATCCCCGACGGCGATGCCGGATAGACATTGTCCTTCTCGGCCGCCGTATGCGGCGCGTGGTCGGAGCCGAGCACGTCGATGATGCCCTGCGCGATGCCGCTCCAGATGCCGTCGCGATGGCTGGCGTCGCGCACCGGCGGGTTCATCTGGGCGCGGGTGCCAAGCCGCTCGTAGCATTCGGGCGCCGCCAGCGTGAGATGATGCGGCGTCGCCTCGCAGGAGGCGACGTCCTTGTGGTCGCGCAGAAATGCGATCTCTTCCTTGGTCGAGATATGCAGCACATGGATCCGCTTGCCGGTCTCGTGCGCCAGCGCAACGAGCCGCTGCGTCGCCTGCAATGCCGCGGTCTCGTCGCGCCATACCGGATGCGAGCGCGGATCGCCCTCGATGCGCAGGTGCTTGCGCTCGTTCAGACGATACTCGTCCTCGGCATGAAACGCGGCGCGGCGTTTTATCACTTTGAAGATGCGGCGCAGGCTGTCGTCGTCCTCCACCAGCAGCGCCCCGGTCGACGAGCCGATGAATACCTTGACGCCGGCGCAGCCCGGCGCGCGTTCCAGCTCCGGCAGGTCCTGCACGTTTTCACGCGTGCCGCCGATGAAAAAGGCAAAATCGCAATGCATGCGGTGATGGCCGAGCTTCACCTTGTCGGTGAAGGTGGCCTCGGTGACGGTGAGCGGATCGGTGTTCGGCATTTCGAACACCGCTGTGACGCCGCCCATCACGGCACTGCGCGATCCGGTCTCGAGGTCTTCCTTCTGGGTGAGGCCGGGCTCGCGAAAATGCACCTGGGTGTCGATCACGCCAGGCAGGATGTGCAGCCCCTTGCAGTCGATCATCTCGGCGGCCGAGGCCGATCCCAGCGATCCGATGGCGGCGACTCGCCCGTTGGAAATGCCGATGTCGCGGACGCCCTCGCCATCCTGGTTGACGACGGTGCCGGCCTTTAGAATCGTGTCAAATGTCTGGGTCATTCCATCTCGTTTTCGGTCTGTGGAAGCGGCAGCGGGACGTGCGCGGGCCTTGTTGTCGGCATCTTAGCGGCTTAGCTTTGGATGTGATATCCAGCACCGGCATTTCCGAAGAACTTCCTGGCAAAATTTTGAGAATTTCCCCATGAAAGCAGCGTTTCTCTCCGACCGGGGCGTGGTCAAGATTTCAGGCGACGAGGCGCGCGGCTTCCTCAACAATCTCGTGACCTCCGAGATCGAGGTGGTGACACCGGGCACCGCGCGGTTCGCCGCACTGCTGACCCCGCAGGGCAAGATCATTGCGGATTTTCTGGTGACGGAGGCCCCCGCCGGCCATGGCGGCGGCCTGCTGATCGATTGCCCCCGCACGCTGGCGCAGCCGCTCGCCGACAAGCTCGGCTTCTACAAATTGCGCGCCAAGGTGAAGGTGGAGAATCTCTCCGATTCGCTCGGCGTGCTCGTGGTATGGGACGGCGAACCCGGCCTGAAACCCGACCTCACCTTCGCCGACCCGCGCACCGCCGCGCTGGGCTTTCGCATTCTGGTGCCGGCCGAGTTGGCGGCCAAGACCGCGGCGCTGATCGGCGCCGAACTTGTCGACGAAGCCGCCTATGAAGCGCATCGCATCAAGGCCGGCGTGCCGCGCGGCGGTATCGACTTCGCCTATGGCGACGCGTTTCCGCATGAGAGCAACATGGACCGGTTGTTCGGCGTCGATTTCGACAAGGGCTGCTATATCGGCCAGGAAGTGGTGTCGCGGATGCAGCATCGCGGCACCGCGCGCACCCGCATCGTCCGCGTCGGGCTGGATGGCGCACCGCCCGAGCCCGGCAGCGAAATCCGTGCCGGCGACAAGCCGATCGGCACCATGGGGTCGTCGGCGGACGGCCAAGGTCTCGCACTGATTCGAACCGACCGCGCCACCGATGCGCTCGACGCCGCCGCGGCGTTTCTTGCCGGCGGCCTTCCGATCCATCTTGCCGATCCCGACGCCGTTCGCGCTTCCGCGCCGAAAAAGAGCGTGGCATGAGCCGATCCGCTCGCCTGCATGCCGATGGAAAAACGCGCTGCCCGTGGCCGGGCGAAGACCCGTTCTACATGGCCTATCACGACACCGAATGGGGCGTGCCGGAATATGACGACCGCGCGCTGTACGAAAAACTGATCCTCGATGGATTTCAGGCGGGGCTGTCCTGGATCACCATCCTGCGGAAGCGCGAGAATTTTCGCGCCGCCTTCGATGATTTCCAGCCCGAGAAGATCGCGCGCTACAACGAGAAGAAAGTTCATGGGCTGATGAACGACGCCGGCATTGTCCGCAACCGCGCCAAGATTGAAGGCGCCATCAACAGCGCGAAATCCTATCTGAAGATCATGGAAGAGGGCCCCGGCTTCTCGAAATTCCTCTGGGATTTCGTCGACGGCAAACCCAAGGTCAATAATTTCAAGACCACTGCCAGCGTGCCGGCCTCGACGCCGATCTCGATCAAGCTGTCGAAGGAACTGGCGTCGCGCAATTTCAAGTTCGTCGGCCCGACCATCGTCTATGCCTTCATGCAGGCCACCGGCATGGTCAACGACCACCTCGTCACCTGCTTCTGCCACGAGGCCTGCGCCGGTAAGAAGCGCGCGCTACGCCTCAAAGTGAAGTGATGGCCGGGACCTGATGGCCAAGTCGAAGTTTTCCACGGATGTCGCGACCCGGGCCTGGCAGCGCATGCTGTCCGGCCGCCGGCTCGACCTGCTCGACCCCTCGCCGCTCGACATCGAGGTGGCCGATATCGCCCATGGCCTTGCCCGCGTGGCGCGCTGGAACGGGCAGACCCACGGTCCGCATATTTTCTCGGTAGCGCAGCACACGCTGCTGGTCGAAGCCGTACTCCGCGAGCAACTGCCGCGCGTCGATCGCACGGTGCGGCTCGCTGCGCTGCTGCATGACGCGCCGGAATATGTCATCGGCGACATGATCTCGCCGTTCAAGGCGGTGATCGGCGGCGCCTACAAGGTGGTGGAACATCGCCTGCTCGCCGCCATCCACATCCGCTTCGGCCTGCCACCGGTGCTCGCCGCCGAGGTGACGAAGCAGATCAAGTCCGCCGATATGGGCGCCGCCTATCTGGAGGCGACGCGGCTTGCGGGTTTCAAGGAGGCCGAGGCCAAGCGCCTGTTCGGCAAGGACCCCGGCCTGCCGCAGGCGGCCGAGGAGGACTTTCTGACGCCGTGGTCGGCCGGCAAGGCCGAGAAGCGGTTTCTGGCACGGTTTGAGACGGTATCGACTTTGTAGGGTGGGCAAAGCGAAGCGTGCCCACCGCGTCGCATGCACGGCGAAGAAGGTGGGCACGGCGCGAAGAGCGCCTTTGCCCCACCCTACGGCTGAACACTTCCGTCAATATGCGCACGAGCCTATAATATCCGCAACCAAAGGACCGTCATGATTCACGTCTGCTCGCTCGCCGATCTGCATGCCACCGTCAAGGACACCGGCGCCAGCCATGTGCTGACGGTCATGGCCAATGTCGCGCAGGTGCAGCGGCCGGAGTCGATTCTCGAGGCCAATCATCTGCGGGTGTCGATGGACGACATCACCGAGCAGACCGAAGGTTTCGTGGCGCCGAACGATGCGCACATCGCGCAGGTGCTGGACTTCGTCCGCGGCTGGGACCGCAATGCGCCGCTGGTGGTGCATTGCTATGCCGGCATCAGTCGCTCCACCGCCAGCGCCTTTGCGGCGGCCTGTATGCTCAACCCGCAACGCGACGAACGCGTCATCGCGCGGCAGATCCGCGCGGCCTCGCCAATCGCGTCGCCGAACCGACTGTTCGTCACGCTGGCCGACAAGGCACTGGCCCGCGATGGCCGGATGGTCCGGGCGCTGGACGAGATGGGCCCCGGCAACATGACGGTGGTCGGCCGGCCGTTTCGAATCGATCTGGAGTAAGCCGCTAAATATTTTGCGGCGCGTGAACTAAAGTTCTCCACCACGACACACACTGGTGCCATGTCCCCGGAAACGATTCCGGGGCATTGTCGGCGCGTGCGCCTGATCTCCCACAAGGTTGATTTCGATGTTCGATGATTTCGGGTTTGTGACGACGCTGATTGCCATCGTCGCATTCATTTTCGCGCGCAAGGCGCGCAACGAAGTGAAGGTGCTGCGCGCACGACTCGATGCGTTCGAGGCCGCGGCGACATCACCGGCAAGCGTGCCGGCCACGATTACGGCACCGTCACTGACGGCCGTATCTGAGGTGCTAGCCAGCGCCGCCGTCGAGGCATCCTCCGAGATCAGCGAAGAACGCGCGCCGACAATCCAGCCTGAAATATCGTCGCAAGCCCCCGTCGCTGCGCCGCAAACCGGTCCCGGCTTCGAGGAACGCATCGGCACCCGCTGGGTGGTCTGGGTCGGCGGCCTGACGCTGGCGCTCGGCGGCTTCTTCATGGTGCGCTACTCCATCGAGCAGGGACTGCTCGGCCCCGGCATGCGCGTGCTGCTCGGCGGCCTGTTCGCGCTGGCGCTGCTGATCGTCGGCGAATGGAGCCGCCGCCAGGAAAGCCTGTCCGCCATCGCGCCGCTGCCGATCGCCAACATCCCGGCAATCCTCACCGCCGCCGGCACCGCCGTTGCCTTCGCCACCGTCTATGCGGCCTACGCGCTGTACGACTTCCTGGTGCCGGCCACCGCCTTCATCCTGCTCGGCATCGTTGCTATCGCGACGATGGCCGCGGCGCTGTTGCACGGCCCGGCGCTGGCCGGGCTCGGCATCGCCGCGGCCTTCGTCACGCCGATTCTGGTGTCGTCGAACAAGCCCGACTACTGGGCGCTGTATCTCTATCTCGCCGTCGTCACTGCCGCGGCCTTCGGCCTTGCGCGGATCCGGCTGTGGCGCTGGCTCGCCGTCACCACCATCGTGTTCGCGACGCTGTGGACGCTGCCCGGTCTGGAATCCGGCCCTTCGATGGTCGGCCCGCACGCCTTCCATGTGCTCGCCGGCTTCCTGCTGGCATCGCTGCTGGTGGTCTGCGGCTTCATGTACGGTCCGCCCGCAGAGGAAGGAAAAATCGAATCGATCTCCTCCGGCGCGCTATCCACTTATCTGTTCGGCGCCACGCTGATCGTGCTGAACAGTTTTCATGCCGACACCGCGATGGTGACCTTTGGACTGCTGGTCGCAGCTGCGCTGTTCGTCGCCTGGTACGCGCAGGCGGCCACCGCCGCGGTTGCTGTCGCCGCCGGCTTTGTCGCGCTGGTGTTTCTGGAATGGGCGGTGCGCGGCAATCCCGATATGCTGGTGCTGCCCGGCGGACCGTTGGCCGGCATCGGCCCCAATGCCACCGACGGCTCAGTGTCGCTGCATCTGATCTCCGCCGCAATCTTCGCGGTCGGGTTTGGCGTCGTGGGATTCCTCGCGCAGGGCCGCTCGGTAAGCGCCATCGTGCCGGTGATCTGGTCGGGCGCTGCGGTGTTCACCCCGCTGGCGCTCTTAATCGCGCTCTATGCCCGCATCGCACATCTCGACCGTTCGATCCCGTTTGCGATCCTCGCCGTTATCGTCGCTGCCGGCTTTGCCGCGGCGACCGAATGGCTCAGCAAGCGCGAGGCCCGGCCAGGCCAAGCGATCTCGATCGCGCTGTTCGCCACCGGCACGCTCGGCGCGCTGGCGCTGGCGCTGACCTTTGCTCTGGAGAAAGGCTGGCTGACCATCGCGCTGTCGCTGATGGCGCTCGGCACCGCGTGGATCTCGATGCAGCGGCCGATCCCGTTCCTGCGCTGGCTCGCCGCCATTCTCGCCGGCATCGTGGTGGCGCGAATGGGCTATGAACCGCGCGTGGTCGGCGATCTTGTCGGCACCACGCCGATCTTCAACTGGCTGCTGTGGGGCTACGGCGTGCCAGCCGCGTCGTTCTGGGGCGCCAGCATCCTGATGCGCCGCCGCGGCGACGACGCACCGCTGCGCATGGTGGAATCCGCCGCGATCCTGTTCACGGTGCTGCTGGCCTTCATGGAAATCCGCCACGCCATCAACGGCGGCGATGTCTACCGGAATTCCGCGGGGCTGGTCGAAGTGGCGCTGCAGGTCTGCGTCGCGCTGGCGATGGCGATCGGGCTGGAGCGGCTGCGCATTCGCACCGGCAGCATCGTTCACAATATCGGCGCGGTGTTGCTGACGCTGTATGCCGGCGTTGCCACCGTCGGCGGACTGCTGCTGTGGGAGATGCCGATGTTCTGGCCGCATGATGTCGGCGGCCTGATCTTCAACGAAATCCTGCTCGGCTATGCCCTGCCGGCGGTGCTGGCGTTGCTGCTGTCCTATGCGGTAGCCGGACGGCGCGCCGTCGCCTATGCCAACACCATCGCCGGCTTCGCGCTGGTGCTGGCGCTGATGTACGTAGCGCTGCAGGTCCGGCGGTTTTATCACGGGCCGATCCTGACCCGTGGCGTCACCAGCGATGCCGAACAATATACTTACTCGGTCACGTGGCTGGCGTTCGGCGTGATCCTGCTCGGCATCGGCGTGATCTTCAACTCGCAACGGGCCCGGCTGGCCTCGGCGATCGTGATCGCGCTGACCATCCTGAAGGCGTTCCTGATCGACATGTCGGCGCTGACAGGCATCTACCGCGCATTGTCGTTCATGTGCCTCGGCCTGGTGTTGGTGGCGATCGGCTGGCTGTACCAGCGCATCCTGTTCAGCCGGCGGACGCAGCCGCCTGCGGCTCCTGTCGGGACCGTCCCTGAGGCGTGAACCAAAACAGGGCCCCGGCGCTGGCGAAGATCAAGGAAGCCGTGATGGCGGTGACCAGCTGAGGCGTTTGATGCGCGTGTTTGCAAGTTTGCAAACCGCGCAAAGTGTTCGCAAAAAATACACTCAGTTTGCTGCACAATTTCGCGCCCGGAATTGCGCAGCCTGCCCAAAGCGGGTGCAAACTTCTTGAAGCCTCAAGCAATGCGCACCAAACCCGCGCGATTGTTTGAGGCTTTCCGGCGATCCAGGGTGGCACGCGGCTTGCGTATAGGCGGCATCAAGGATGCCACATCATGCCGCCTACACAAGTTCAGCTTACCGTCCACAACATCAGCAAGTCGTTTGCCGGCAAGGGCGGCGACGTCGACGTGCTCGACGGTCTGTCCTTCAGCATCAACGAGCGCGACTTCGTCAGCATCATCGGGCCATCAGGCTGCGGCAAGACGACCATCTTCAACATCATCGCCGGCCTGCTGGAGCCGGATGCCGGCACCATCACCTACCGCGGCGAGGAGATTGAAAGTCTGCGCGGCCGCGTCGGCTACATGATGCAGAAGGATCTACTGTTTCCCTGGCGCACCGTGCTCGGCAATGTGCTGCTGGGCCTTGAGACACGCGGCGTCGATCGCCATGAGGCCGAAGCCAACGCCCGCGAATACCTCAAGGGTTTCGGTCTCGCCGGCTTCGAGAATGCCTACCCCAAAACACTCTCCGGCGGGATGCGGCAGCGCGTGGCGCTGATCCGCACCCTGATCATGGACCCCGATATCCTGCTGCTCGATGAGCCGTTCTCAGCGCTGGACTACCAGACCCG
>JAQGKA010000573.1 GCA_028290355.1 Tardiphaga sp.
TCGAGATCCGACACCACTTCCTTGAGGCGCGAACGGTCCTGCGCCGAGGTGATCTTGCGGCTGATGCCGCCGCCGCGTGCGGTGTTCGGCATCAGCACGGCGTAACGGCCGGCCAATGAGAGGTACGTGGTCAGCGCAGCGCCCTTGTTGCCGCGTTCTTCCTTGACGACCTGCACCAACATTACCTGGCGGCGCTTGATGACTTCCTGGATCTTGTACTGGCGACGCGGACGGAAGGCGCGATCCGGCACTTCTTCCAGCACGTCTTCGCCGCCGACGGATTCGACGATATCCTCTTCGGCTTCCTCGCCGTCGTCTTCGTCATCGTCCTGCTCGTCGTTATCGGCGGCAGCAGCGTGCTCGGCGTCCGAATGTTCGTCGTGGTGGTGAGCGTCCTCGGCATGAGCCGCGTTTTCCGCGGCGTGTGCTTCGTTATGGTGCTCGTCATGGCCGTGATCGTCATGGGCAACGGGGGCAACCGGCTCATGCGCTTCAGCGATCGGCTCCGGCGCGAAACCAGCCGAAACCGGCTGCTCGGGCTGGGCCTCCGGCGCGGGCGTCTCGGCTGCAACATGTTCATGGTCGTGCGCTTCATGCGCATGAGCGCCTTCGGCGTGCTCACCTTCAGCATGTTCATGGGCGTGGGTGTGCTCATGGCCGTCGTGGTCATGATGTTCCGCGTCGGCGGCATGATGCCCGACGTCGTGAGCGTGGGCGTGGTCATGCTCGGCGTCGTGTACCGCGAATTCCGGATCGCGCGGCTGTTCGGCCTGCAACGGATCGAGGGGCGCGCCTTCGACCACGTCGCTCTGGACGCGTTCGCTACTGCCGCGGCGGCGCGAATTGCGGTGCCGCGGGCGCTTGCGGTTGGAACGGTTGTCGGTTTCTTCCTCGGCTTCGCGGTGCGCGCGCTCGTCGGCCTCGATCAGCGCCTGACGGTCGGCGACCGGAATCTGGTAATAATCGGGATGGATTTCGCTGAAGGCCAGGAAGCCGTGGCGGTTGCCGCCGTATTCGATGAAGGCGGCCTGCAACGACGGCTCGACCCGCGTGACCTTGGCGAGATAGATGTTGCCGCGGAGCTGCTTGCGCTGCGCGGTTTCGAAATCAAACTCTTCGACGCGATTGCCGCGAACCACGACTACCCGGGTCTCTTCCGGGTGGGTCGCGTCGATCAACATTTTGTTTGGCATTTGGGGGCTCATGACGGCGGAGGGCGCGCGTGGCGGCAAGCGCATGTGGCGCAGCCGGGTGACGCAACGGTCCACCTGATTCGGGGGTGAGGGGAAGGCCGAAACGCAACCCGGGGCGCCGTGCCGAACGCGAACCCAGTGCAGGGCGACGCACGAAGCTTTGGCTTCGCATCGGCGCAGGTCCCACATGGGTCTCGGTCGGCATCACAGTCTGGCGCATCAAGCGTCGGCCCGTCTGAACATCTTGGCGGCAAAGGCGCCGCCTTCTTGCTAACGTCCGGCGCGACGCCGAAGCGTTCGCCGGCTGTCGCATATCCCGCCCGTAAGAGCGGAATAATCGGTCATGAAGTGTCTAAAGCCGCCCCTGGAGCAAGATGACCTGGGACCGGACGCCGCTCGGGCTAGAACCGCCCCTCTGATCAACCGCGCGCTGCGCTGGTTGTAGAGGGGAGATCGGAAAAACGCTGGAACCCCCGAGAGAAGCTCGGAGGAACAGGCGCTGCACCGGGAGGCTGAACGCGACACAACCGGGAGTTAAACCGTCAGCCCTTTGTACATACGAGGATTGGCGGTCGCATGCAAGGGAAGCGTCACAAGCCTGCAACACTCCGGACTATTCGGCAGTGCAAACTTAAGCATCGGTTAACCGTGCAATCCTATTGGGTTAATGAAGGGCTGCTTCGGAGGCACTGGATTCGTTGGCGGGCCGCGCAAACCATATCGTTTTGCTGGGAACGGTGCTTGCCAGCGCCGTGGCCACGCTGTGCGGGTGGCCGAATACCGGCCACGCTGCGGATGAGTCGCCGCGCCCGGAGATAGCCAGCCCGTTTCCGATCGCCTCCGACGTGCGTGTCGCCGGCGACGACAAGCAGACCCGCTTCATTCTCGACCTCGACAAGAAGATCCCGCTGCGCGCGTTCGCGCTGGCCGATCCCTATCGCGTCGTGGTCGATATCCCCCAGGTCAGCTTCCACCTCGACACGGGCGCCGGCACGGTCGCCCGCGGTCTGATCAAAGCGTTCCGCTATGGGCTGGTGATGCCGGGCGGCTCCCGGATCGTGTTCGACCTTGCCGGACCCGCCAAGATCAAGAGCGCCTATGCGCTGGATCCCGCCATCGGCCAGCCGGCGAGGCTGGTGATCGAGCTGGAGGCGGTGGACCGCACGGCCTTCGTGCAGTCGTTGGCCGTGGAAAACCGGCCGGACCTGCGGCCTGCGGTAGGCACCACTGCCGCCGTGGCCACGACTGTGGCCGCCACTGCGGCACCCAAGCCGGCGGACGACGCGCGTCCGGTCGTGGTGCTCGATCCTGGTCATGGCGGCATCGACAACGGCACCCAGGCCGGCGGCGAGGCCGAGAAGAGCCTGGTGCTCAGCTTCGGGCTGGCGCTGCGCGACCGCATTGAAAAGGCCGGCAAATACCGGGTGGTGATGACCCGCACCGACGACACCTTCATTCCGCTCGGCGATCGCGTGAAGATCGCGCGCAACCAGTCGGCGGCGCTGTTCGTCTCGATCCACGCCGACGCGCTACCGCGCGGCGAGGGCGATGCCCAGGGTGCGACCATCTACACGCTGTCCGACAAGGCCTCCGACGCCGAGGCCGAGCGGCTGGCGGACTCGGAAAACAAGGCGGACGCCATCGGCGGCGTCAACCTGACCGAAGAGCCCACCGACGTTGCCGATATCCTGATCGACCTGGCGCAGCGCGAAACCCGGACGTTCTCGAACCGCTTTGCCCGTCTGGTCGTCGGCGAGATGAAGACAACCGCGCGGATGCATAAACACCCGCTGAAGTCCGCGGGTTTCAAGGTGCTGAAGGCGCCGGACGTGCCGTCGGTACTGATCGAACTGGGCTATGTTTCGAACAAGGACGATTTGCAGCAGTTGATGTCGGAGAACTGGCGCTCCAAGACCGTCGGCGCAGTGGCGCAGGCGATCGACGGGTTTTTTGCCAAACGGGTGGTCTCGGCGGCGCCGGGAAACTGAAAAAGACAAGGGTTTCAACGTCGGAAGCCCTAGTTTCGACACAGCCGCAGCTTTATAAAAATTTCCGCGCGACCGCCAGAATCGGTCAAAACTGAGCACTGGTCTGTATCGGTCGCGCCGAGCTTGTTGCCGACTTTGTGCCGATGGGGCCGCCGTATGATATGGTGCGGCACAGCGATTGAACGGATCTTCGATAATGCGTCTGCTGGTGCGGTTTTTGGGTTTCTTGTTCGCCGCCGGGACCGTCGTGTTCCTGGTGGGCGTCGCCGCCACCGCCGGCATGATCTGGCATTACTCCAAGGACTTGCCGGACTATTCGCAGCTGCAGGATTATGAGCCGCCGGTGATGACCCGCGTGCACGCCGCCGATGGCGCGCTGCTCGGCGAGTATTCCAAGGAGCGCCGGCTGTACCTGCCGATCCAGGCGGTGCCGAAACTGGTGATCAACGCCTTCCTCGCCGCCGAAGACAAGAATTTCTACGAGCACGGCGGCATCGACTATACCGGCATGGCCCGCGCCGCGGTGTTGTACGCGCAGAACTTTGGTTCCAACCGCCGGCCGCAGGGCGCTTCCACCATCACCCAGCAGGTCGCAAAAAACTTCCTGCTGACCAACGAGGTTTCCTTCACCCGCAAGATCAAGGAAGCCTTGCTGGCGATGCGCATCGAGCGCGCCTATTCGAAGGACAAGATCCTCGAACTGTATCTCAATGAAATTTACCTCGGCCTCGGCGCTTACGGCATCGCGGCGGCGTCGCTGGTGTATTTCGACAAGTCGGTGAACGAACTGACCGTCTCGGAAGCCGCCTATCTCGCGGCGCTGCCGAAGGCGCCTTCGTCTCTCCATCCCGTGAAGAACCGCGACCGCGCCATCGAGCGTCGCAATTATGTGATCGACCGGCTGCTGGAGAACGGATGGATCAAGCAGGCCGACGCCGACAAGGCGCGCAAGGACGTGCTGACCGTCACCAGCCGCACCAACGCGGCGCACATCTTCGCCGGCGAATATTTCGCCGAGGAAGTCCGCCGCGACGTGTTCGAGCGCTACGGCGAAAAGAAACTCTATGAAGGTGGC
>JAQGKA010000593.1 GCA_028290355.1 Tardiphaga sp.
CGATCCAGCCCAGCGTCATCAGGAACATCAGCAGGCTCGGCAGATAGGCGCCGCGGCGCCCGAAGGCGGAGCGGCTCAGCACCATCTGGTTGACGCCGGTCTTGTGGCCCATCACCGTGAAGGCGCCAAAAATCGCGCAGCCGAACAGGTTGCCGATGACGATGACCGCAATGGTCTCCCACAGGCCAAGCTTGAGGATGATGCCGAGCGCGCCCAGCGCCCAATTCACCGGCGCGATGTTCGCCCCGGCCCAGATCCACATCTGCTGCGGCCCGGTGGAATCCCGGTCGGCATCCGGAATCGGCTCAATGCTGTGAATGTCGGCCCGCAACTCGGAATTGGTCATGCTCGCCCCCTGTCCAAAACAATCCGACACGGACAAAGCAAGATGCGTACCAGAGGATGCGGCGAGCGGGACTAGTCCTTCACCGGCGGCGTGCCGTGGGTGTGGAAGGACTCGATGGTCTTCAGGCCCCAGGCCTGGCCCTTCTTGCGCTCGTCCTCGCTCCAGACGATCGGCCTCCAGTCCGGCGCCAGGATCAGGCGCGCGCCGGCATTGGCGACCTCGACGCGGTTGCCGCCGGGCTCGTAGACATAGAGGAAGAAGGTCTGCTGGATCGCGTGCTTGTGCGGGCCGGTCTCGATGTAGACGCCGTTCTCGAGAAAAATATCGGCGGCGCGCAGCACGTCCTCGCGGCTGTCGAGGGCGTAGGTGACGTGATGGAAGCGGCCGTGGGTGCCGGAATGATCGCGCGAATAGGCGAAGTCATAGCTCTTGTTCGACATGGTCATCCACATCGCCGCCTCGGTGCCATCATTGAGCACGATCTGCTCGGTCAGCCGCAGGCCCAGATAGTCCTCGAAGAAAATCCGGTTGGCCTTGATATCGACCGCGAGACAATTGAGGTGATCGAGCCGCCGCACATTGATACCCCGCGCCGGAAAACGCTGCGCCTGGTTTTTCAGCGCGGGCTTGAGCTCCGGCGGCGCTTCGTACCATTCGGTCTCGTAATATAGCTCCACGATATGGCCATCGGGATCCCTGCAGCGAAAAGCCGGGCCGTGGCCGAGATCGCCATCGGTCCAGCCGATCGCAAACTCCGAGCCCTTCAACGCGGCGACGCGGCGCTCCAGCGCCTGCGGGCTGCGCGCGCGCAGCGCCATGTGCTCCATGCCCGACGTGTTCGACGCCGTCAGCTTCAGCGAATAGCGCTCATAATCATCCCAGCCGCGCAGATAGACCGACTCGCCCTTGCGGCCGCTCACCGTCATGCCCATCACCTCGACGAAGAATTTCAGGCTCTCGTCCGGCTTCGGCGTCAGCATTTCCATATGGCCGAGATGTGCGAGATCGAAAATCGGTTCGGGCTTCATGGGCGATGTCCTCGGTATTCCAGTTTCAGAATGCAGCATCGGCCCTCATGGTGCGGAGCGCGTCTTCGCGCGTCTCGAACCATGAGGATGAACATCCCCTCGTCCTTCGAGACGCGGCCAAGGGGCCGCTCCTCAGGATGAGGGCGACAGAGTTTATCGCAATGCGCGGGTAACGTGATCGTACAATTCATTCACCGCGTAGGCCCGGGGAATCAGGCCCTGCTGCGCGGAGAACTTGGTGATCAGCTCGATCGAACCGGTCAGTTCGGCGTCGCTGAACGACGGCGACTTCCCCGCGGCAGCGGCCCTGCTCTCCTGCAGCATGCGATGCACTTCCCTGACGATTTCCGGGTGCTTGTCGGACAACTCCCTGCTGACCACCGTCATGTGGTTGACCGGAATCACGCCGCGGTTCGCAAACCACGCCCGCTCTTCCGCTGCCGCATCGGGAAACAGCTGTTTTGCCCTGACATCGTCGCTCTTCTCGCCGAGCACGGCGTCCAGTTCGCCGTCGAACAGCATCTGCATGATCTGCTTGCCGGCAGGTGCGCGCACGGTCGTATCGACGTACTCAGCGACATGCGGATCCTCGAAGGTGACCCAATCGATCGCCTCGAGATCGACGCCATAGTCATTGGCGAGAATGCCGCGCAGCCAGGCGCCGGTGGTGGTGGTGAAGGAACGGATACCGACGCGCTTGCCTTCGAGATCTCTCGGCTTGACGATTCCGGCGGCGGGGTTGGTCACCGCATAAGAATGCTGAAACCGCGCCATCATCACATCAGGCAACAGCACCATCGGCTTGTCGAAGCTCTTCGCCATCAGGTAAGTGACGATCGCCATCTCCGCGACGTCGAAGGCGCCTTCGCGAACCATGGGCTTGAAGCCCTTGTTGGTCGGCGAATAGTTCGCGAACTCCAGCTCGACAAGATCGGATTTGACCGCGCCTGATTTCAGCGCCGCGGTGTGGGGATGGTCGCCGAGCAGGATGCGAAGTTTCATCAAAACCTCCTGCCCGGATCAGGCCTGATCGGGATCGTCGACGTAGACGAGGCCGGCCTTCGCCAGCGGCTCGCGCATGCTGTACATGTCGAGGCCGAGAATGCCGGAGGCGAGCTTCTCACGCTTGCCTTCCTCTTCCGCAAAACGCTTCTCGCCCTTGACCGCGACATCGGCGGCGTCCTTGCGCGGGATCACCACGACGCCGTCTTCATCGGCGATCACGACGTCGCCGGGATTGACCAGCGCGCCGGCGCAGACAACCGGGATATTCACCGCGCCCAACGTCGCCTTCACCGTGCCCTTGGCGGAGATCGCCTTCGACCACACCGGAAAGCCCATCTCGCGCAGCGTCTTGATATCGCGGCAGCCGGCATCGATGATCAGGCCGACGCCGCCGCGCGCCTTCAGCGACGTCGCCAGGAGATCGCCGAACATGCCGTCGGTGTTGTCGGTGGTGCAGGCCACCACCAGCATGTCGCCCGGCTTGCACTGCTCGATAGCCACATGCAGCATCCAGTTGTCACCGGGCTGCGCCAGCACGGTCACCGCAGTGCCGGCGGCTTCGGCGCCGGACCACACCGGGCGCATATAGGTCTTCATCAGGCCGAAGCGGCCATAGGCCTCGTGCGAGGTGGAGACGCCGAGCGCGCCGAGGCGCTTCACCACATCGGCATCGGCGCGTTGGATGTTACGAACGACGACGGGTCTCATGCCAATACCTCCAGAGTCATCGGGAACAGCCGCTGATAGGCCTCGCCATAGGTCATCGCCGCGCCGGTGTTGCGGCCGCCCTGCATGCCCCGCTGAAGTGCGACGCGCTCGTAATAGGCCCACAGATGTTTTTGCGCGGCCAAGATTTCAAACGTCTTGCGCTTGATGTCCCAGACCTCGTCGATGTTGAGGATCACCTGCGGCTTGAAATTGCACATCTCGGGCTGGTGCGGCTCGAACAGGAACACCGGCGGCGCGCTGTAGCTGTATTCGGCCTCCGGCTTGTGGCCCATGGCCTGCGCGACGATGCGCGCCTCCTGGGCGGCCGCGGTCGCGGCAGGATGATCGACATTGTAGGGATCTTCCAGCGAATGCGTCAGCACGAAGCTCGGATTGAGTTCGCGGTAGATATCGATCAGCCGCTCCTTGTGTGCCTCGGCAAGGCGCAGCGGATAATCGCCGGCGTCGAAGAACTCGATCTCGGCGCCGAGCATGGCCGCGGCGCGCTCGGCCTCGTCGCGGCGGCCGGCCTTGACCTTCTCCAGCGTCATGCCGGGCTGCTTCCAGGCGAACTGCGATTCACCGCGCTCGCCGAAGGCGAGGCAGACTATCTTGACGCGATAGCCCTTCTTGGCATGCAGCGCGATAGCGCCGCCGGCGCGCCAGACGAAATCGCCGGGATGGGCGGAAACCACCAAGCCAGTTTTCTGTTTCGACATCGGACTCTTCTCCATCTCAGATTATCAGCAAACGATTCAGCCGGGCACGTACCGGATATCGGCGACTCAGCCCTTCCAGGTTATTTCTCCGTCGAGCACCTGCTGCATGCGGCGCTCGTCCAGTGCCTTCTCCCATTTCGCAATCACGACCGTTGCCACGGCATTGCCGATAAAATTGGTCGGCGTCAGTCCCTGCGACATCAGGCGATGAATGCCGAGGATGAGCGCAACGCTTGCCACCGAGATCGAGTTCGCTGCTGACAGCGTCGCCGCCAGCACCACAAACGCCGCACCGGCGATGCCTGCAGCGCCTTTCGAGGTGATCAACAGAATCAACAACAGCCCGATCTGATGACTGAGATCGAACTGAGTGTTGGTTGCCTGCGCCAGAAAAACCGAGGCCGTTGCTAGATAAAGGCAGGTTCCGTCCAGGTTGAACGAGTAACCGGTTGGCACGACAAGACCAACAACGCTTTCTTCGCAGCCGAGAAATTCGAGCTTGGACATCAGGCGGGGCATCACCACTTCGGATGACGTCGTCGCGATGCAGACGAGGATTTCTTCCCAGATGTACCGGATCAGCTTGAACAGACTGAAGCCGCACAGCATGGCAACCGGCAGGAACGCGACCACGATGAAGATAACGCAGGTTAAATAGAACCCGCCGAGCAGCTTGCCGAGAGACGCCAGCGAGCCAAGGCCGAATTTTCCGACCGTGAAGGCGATCGCACCGAACGCTCCGATGGGCGCCGCCAGCATCACGATGTTGACGATGCCGAACACCATCTTGGCAGCGACATCGACGATATCGACCATGGGTTTGGCACGATCCCCGAGCCAGGTCAGGGAGAAGCCGCACATCACCGAGATGAACAGCACCTGGAGGATATTGCCGTCGGCGAAAGCGCCGATAAAGGTGTTGGGAATGATGTTCATCAGGAACGGCACGAGCCCGACAGCAGCCGTCTGCTTCACATAGGGTTCGACGATGCTCGCATTGATCGTCGAGGCATCGATGTTCATGCCGACGCCGGGCTTCAGCAGGTTGACGGCAACAAGCCCGATGATGATCGCGATCGTCGTCATCACTTCAAAATAAGCCAGGGATTTGACGGCGATTCGACCAACACGGGTCATGTTCGACATATGCGCGATGCCGTGCACGACGGTGCAGAAGATGATCGGACCGATCAGCATCCGGATCGCCTTGATGAAGGCATCGCCGAACGGTTGCATCTTCGTCGCCAGATCGGGATCGAAGATCCCGAGCAAGACACCGAACGCCATGGCGATCAGCACCTGCACCCAAAGCTGCGTCCACCAGCGCCGCGGTCGCGAACGCATTGCCGCGGGAGCATCGATGGTTGCGGTTGATTGACTCATGTTCTGTTCGTCCCTTGGCGCCGGCGCGCTTAACTATCGAACTCGAACAGCCGCGCGGGATTGTCGACCAGTATCTTCTGCTGCACCTCCGGCTCCGGCGCGAACAGCGGAATCAGATCGACCAGATCGCCGTCGTTGGGCATTGCCTTGACGTTGGGATGTGGCCAGTCGGTACCCCAGATCACGCGGTCCACCGCGGTCTCGCAGATTTTTCGCGCAAAGGGCACGGCGTCGGTGAAGGGCGGGCCTGCCGACGTGATGCGTTCGCAGCCCGACACCTTGACCCAGCACTTCTCGTCGCGCTGCATCAGTTCGATCAGGGTGCGGAACGGCAGCTGATCGAGACCGTCCGCCGCTTTCACGCGGCCCATATGGTCGATGGTGTAGCGCACCGGCAGCTTGGCCAGCAGGTCGGCATATTCCGGCAGGTCGATCGCGTCGAAGTGCAGGTCGACGTGCCAGTTCAGCGGCGCGATCATGTCGATGATGCGGTGAAACACCTTCATGTCCGGCACGCCGCCGAGATGGCGCACAAAGTTGAAGCGGCAGCCGCGGAAGCCGCCCTCATGCAGCTCCTGCAGGCCCTTTTCGGTAATGGTGCCGTCGATATTGGCCACCGCACGGTAGCGGCCCTCGCTGACCTTGATGGCGTCGAGCGCGACGCTGTTGTCGGTGCCGTGCACGCTGGCATTGACGATGACGGCGCGGCCGATTCCGAGCTTCTTGTGAAGCTTCTGGAAATCCTCCAGCGGAGCGTCTGGCGGGATATAGGAACCCACATAGGGATACTTGGCGCCGGGGCCGAAGATGTGGGTGTGCGCATCGCAGGCCAGCGGCGGCAGCTTGAACTTCGGCGTGCGGGTATCGGGATCGGGGCCGGGAACCGTTGGTTTTGTCATCATGTCCTGCGAAGCTTGAATCGTGTGAACGCGCGGGTGTCTATTGTTTCGGAATGCCTGACTGCTCGATCACCTTGGTCCATTTGGCGATGTCCGCGACCAGTCTCGCTTTCAGTTCTTCCGGCGAACCGGCGCGAGCCTCGATGCCGAGATCGAGCAGCTTCTGCTTGACGTCGGGCAACGCCAGCACCTCGCGCAGGCCGGCGTTGAGCTTGGCAATGATCTCCGGCGGCGTGCCTGCCGGGGCAAACAGCGCATTCCAGGACACCACGTCGTAGCCCTTGACGCCGCCCTCCGCGAGCGTCGGCACGTCCTTGAGGATGACCGAGCGTCCCTCGCCCGTCGTCCCGACCGCGTGAATCTTCTGATCCAGCAGTGCCGATTTCATCCCGACATAATTGTCGATCATGACGTCGATATCCTTGCGCAGCAGACCGACGATGACTTCCGGCGTGCCGCGTTAGGGCACGATCGGGAAGTCGACGCCGGCGGTCGATTTCAGCAATTCAGCGGAGAGATTCTGCGTGCTGCCGACACTGATGGTGCCGACATTGAGCTTGCCGGGATTGTCGCGCGCGAACTTGATGAGGTCCGGCAGCGTCTTGTGCGGCGATTCCGCATTGGTGCCGATGACGAAGTCGAAGAAGCCGATGCTGGAGATCGGCTCGAAATTCTTCACCGGATCGAACGGCAGGCTCTTGAACAAGGGAACACTGACGGCAGTGCCGTTGCTGAGCAACGCCAGCGTGTAGCCATCGGGATTGGACGACGTCACGGCGCGCGCGGCCGCGACGCCGCCGGCGCCCGGCATGTTTTCCACGATGAATCGCTGGCCAAGCTTGTCGCCGAGTTTCTCGGACACAATGCGAATGGTGATGTCGGCCACGCCGCCAGCGGCGAAGGGAACGATGACGCGGATCGGGCGGGTTGGATAGCTGGACTGCGCCTGCGCCGACGCGGCCGACCAGAAAAGGGCCGCCGCCATCAAGGCGAGAGAGACCCGCGAGGCGTTGAAAAGACCGTTCAGCTTTGTTGAAAATCGGTGCGTCATCGTCATTCCGAAAAGACGCTGCGCGCGTCCACCCCTGGGGTTTTTTAATTCGGCGCCGTTGCACGCCGCTGACTTGCGGCGCCTCCGGACCGTTCTGGCACCCGGATTAGCCAATTCCGATATATGAAACAAATGAGAATTGTGGCATAATCTGATGCTCACCTGCATATATGGCGGAACGCGATTTATTGCATCGATTGAAAATAACTCCGGATCAGATCGATTAGCGCCTGAGCGGGCTTGCTGACCGGCAATCCCCTTTTGACGACGATGCCCACGGTGCGGCTGACGCTGGGGTTGCGCAGCGGCAGCGCGACGAGGCCGGCGGTGCCCTGGGTGGCAACGGCAATATTCGGCACGACGGCGACGCCGAGTTTTTCGAACACCATGCCTACGGCGGTCTGCAGGTGCTGCACCTCGTAGCGCCAGTTCAGGCTATCGCGCCGGTCGCCGAGTGCGTCGTCGATCAGCGCGCGATTGCCGGCCTGCGGGCTGATCCGGATCAGCGGCGCATCGGCGAGATGCGACCACGCCACGAACTTGCGCTGCGCGAACGCACTGTCCTTGGTGCACAGCAGCACAAACCGCTCCTTGATCAGCGGCGTGGCGGCAAGATCCCAGATATTCATCGCGATGATGGTGACGCCGAATTCGGCCTGGCCGGACTGCACCAAGGTGGCGATCTCGCCGGCCGAATTGTCGTGGATCTTGATCGAGATGCCGGGAAATGCTGCATTGAATTCCTTCAGCACGCGCGGCAGGTGGTAAGCGGCGATGGTCGGCAGGCAGCCCAGCGCGATGTGCTGCTGCCGCTTGCGGCCACGCGCGCGCAACAGATCGATGGAATCCGAGAGCTCGCCGATCATCCGGCGTGCGGTTGGCAGCAGTTCGAGCCCCGCCGGCGTCAACGCGACCTGCCGCGTGGTGCGGGCCAGCAGTTGCAGGCCGAGATCCTCCTCCAGCTTCTTGATGCGATGGCTGAGTGCGGTCTGCGACAGGTTCAGATGGGCGGCGGCGCGTGAAAAGCTGCCGCGCTCCGCGATGCTCAGAAACGCCTGCAGCCCGGGAAAATCGATGCGCATGTGAGTTCCGAACGGGTCCGTCAATCGGCATAGAGGGGTACCGTGACGATGCCTCGCAATGCAAGCCGGGGACCGCCGGCCGGCCCCGCCCTCGGCGCTGGTTAACAGCGGGTAAAGGCCAATTGCCCGATATCCAGGCCGCGGACACCGGAATTGGCGATTCCCTGCAAATTCACGGCGGCGCGCAGCCCGCCTCCTCAACGCCCCCCGGGAGCCCCTTAACCGTTTGTCCAGTCCCTGCGCTGCATAGTCGGCCCCAACCAGGGCGCGACAACGCGATTTTTGATATGACAGATTTGACCGCAGCGGCGTCGTTTGGGCGCATTATTTCAGTCAGAGGCTCGCTGGCCCGCGTCGGGCTTCTGGCGACCAGCCAGATGGCGCCCGCGGAAGCCCGCGGCACCGTCGGCCGCTTCGTCAGCATCCGATGCGCGACCTCGACGATCGTCGCAATGATCACCGAAGTCTCCTGCGAGAACCTGCCGGCATCGGATCTCTATATCGCCAGCGCCTCCGTCGATCTGCTCGGCGAGATCATCGGCGGCCCGGAGCGACCGAAATTCCAGCGCGGCGTCACCAATTATCCGACCATCGACGACATCGTCGACCTGATCACCAACCAGGAACTGCGGACCGTCTACGCACCGACCAGCTCGGACCAGATCAATGTCGGGACGCTGCAGCAGGACAAGTCGGTCATCGCCTATGTCGATGTCGAGGAAATGCTGAGCAAGCATTTCGCCGTGCTCGGTTCCACCGGCGTCGGCAAGTCCAGCGGCGTCTCGCTGCTGCTCAACGAAATTCTGCGGGTCCGCCCGAACCTGCGCATCTTCCTGCTCGACGTCCACAACGAATATGGCCGCTGCTTCGGCGATCGCGCGCTGGTGCTCAATCCGCGCAATCTGAAACTGCCGTTCTGGTTGTTCAATTTCGAGGAAATCGTCGATGTGCTGTTTGGCGGGCGCCCCGGCGTGCCGGAAGAGCTGGAAATTCTCGGCGAGGTGATCCCGATCGCCAAGGGCGTCTACACGCAATACCAGAATTCCGACCGCGTCGGGCTGAAGCGGCTCGATCCGAAGACGATCGGCTACACCGCCGACACCCCGGTGCCCTACCGGCTGGTCGATCTGATCTCGCTGATCGACGAGCGCATGGGCAAGCTCGAGAACCGCTCGTCGCGCATCATCTACCACAAGCTGATCTCGCGCATCGAGACGGTGCGCAATGATCCGCGCTACGCCTTCATGTTCGACAACGCCAATGTCGGCGGCGACACCATGGCGGAAGTCATCAGCTACCTGTTCCGGCTGCCGGCCAACGGCAAGCCGATGACCATCATGCAGCTGGCCGGCTTCCCGGCCGAGGTCGTCGACTCCGTGGTCTCGGTGCTGTGCCGCATGGCGTTCGATTTCGGCCTGTGGAGCGACGGCGTCTCGCCGCTGCTGTTCGTCTGCGAGGAAGCGCATCGCTACGCCTCTGCCGACCGCAACATCGGCTTTGGCCCGACCCGCAAGGCGGTGTCGCGGATCGCCAAGGAAGGCCGCAAATACGGCGTCTATCTCGGCCTCGTGACGCAGCGCCCCGCCGAACTCGACGCCACCATCATCTCCCAGTGCAACACGCTATTCGCGATGCGGCTCGCCAACGAACGCGACCAGGCCCTGCTCCGCTCCGCCGTCTCCGACGCCGCGGCCAACCTGCTCTCCTTCGTGCCGTCATTGGGCACCCGCGAAGTGCTGGCGTTCGGCGAAGGCGTGGCCCTGCCGACCCGGCTGCGCTTCAAGGAAGTACCGCCACACCAGCTGCCGCGCTCCGAGGCCACGATCTCGACGGTGCCGTCGGTCGCCGCCGGCCATGACATGCATTTCGTCAGCGCGGTGCTGGAACGCTGGCGCGGCGCCACCTCGCACCGCGACGTGCCGAACGATCCGGGCTTCACAGAACGGCCGGTGGCGCGCACGCTGGAGGCGCCGATGCTGCAGCCCTCGCTCGGCCTCGATCCCGACCGCTTCTCGCTGCTGAAGAAGCCGCTGCGGTAGCCAGACTCCTCATCCTGAGGAGCGCGCTCTCAGGCGAAGCAATTGCTTCGCCGAGCGCGCGTCTCGAAGGATGAGTGCCACATCGTCATGGTTCGAGACGGCGCTGAAGAAGCGCCTCTTCACCATGAGGACTTGCATTCAACCGCTTTTCGCCGCCGCGATCATCGCCTATGGTCCGCCGCCAGCGCATCACGCGCTGTGACGGACTTGCTCATGACCCAGCCAATCGCAAAACGTTTTCCGACGCCGGCCCTGAACACCCTGCCCGACGATATCCGCACCCGCATTCTCGCCGTGCAGGAAAAATCCGGCTTCGTGCCGAACGTGTTTCTGACGCTGGCCTATCGGCCCGACGAGTTCCGCGCCTTCTTCGCCTATCACGACGCGCTGATGGAGAAGGACGGCGGCCTGACCAAGGCCGAGCGCGAGATGATCGTGGTCGCCACATCAAGCGCCAACCAGTGCCATTATTGCGTAGTCGCACATGGTGCGATCCTGCGCATCCGCGCCAAGAATCCGCAAATCGCCGACCAGATCGCGGTGAACTACCGTAAGGCCGACATCACGCCGCGGCAGCGCGCGATGCTGGATTTTGCGATGAAGGTAAGCAAGTCCGCGGAGACGATCTCCGAGCAGGATTTCGCCGAAATCGGCGGGCACCGCTTTAGCGACGATGACATCTGGGACATCACCGCGATTGCGGCGTTCTTCGCGCTGTCGAACCGGATGGCCAATGTCACCAGCATGCGCCCGAACGACGAGTTCTATATGATGGGCCGGCTGCCGAAATAAGCGCGACAGCGCGCGGGAAGGGACGGATAGCCTTGCTCGACTGGTCGGAAATCATCTTGCGGCTCGGCGTCGCCGCCCTGGCCGGCGGCGTGATCGGCCTCAACCGCGATCTGCATGGCAAGCCGATCGGTCTGCGCACGCTGGCGCTGGTCAGCCTGGCCACCGCGATGGTGACGGTACTGGCCGATCCGATGGCCAATGGCAGATTCACGGACGCCGGCAGCCGGGTGGTTCAGGGCATTCTGACCGGAATCGGCTTTCTCGGCGCCGGCGTGATCTTCCACGCCGAACGCCATTTTCGCATCCGTGGCCTGACCAGCGCCGCCTGTACCTGGCTGACCGCCTGCATCGGCATCATGTGCGGCGCCGGGCAATGGCGGATCGTCGTCGTGGCGCTCGCGATCACCTTCGCCATCCTGCTGACCGGCGGCCGCATCGAGCGCGCCTTGCACCGCGTGCTTGGCGGCAAGATCGATCGCGACTTGCCGCCTCCGGACAGCGACGCTCAGTCGTCCGACGCAGGCCCGCACCAGCCCGGCAAATAGATCGCGTCCTTGCCCTTGGCCAAGGCCAGCGCCTTTTCGATCGCCTTCTCGAAATCGGCCTCGACGCCCTTGCGCGACAGCCGGCGGCGCAAAAAGTCCGCCCAGAGGAATTCGCTGAACGGCGT
>JAQGKA010000596.1 GCA_028290355.1 Tardiphaga sp.
CCGTAATGACAGCAACGGCCACAGATTTGAACCATTCAATCGAGAAGAGCCGCTACCTCAGCGCGCCCCGCCTACCGGTTTTCACGCTTGATCAGGACTGGGGCTCCTACTCCGCCGCCGATCACGATCGCTGGGACAGGCTGTTCGCCCGCGCGCAAACCGTGTTGAAGGGTCGCGCCTGCGATGAATTCCTCGCCGCGCTGAAGACGCTGCAG
The DNA here is from genome assembly GCA_028290355.1 of Tardiphaga sp. Taxonomy (GTDB): domain Bacteria; phylum Pseudomonadota; class Alphaproteobacteria; order Rhizobiales; family Xanthobacteraceae; genus Tardiphaga. The sequence goes on from JAQGKA010000596.1 coordinate 216, forward strand.
CTCTCCGAATCCGGCATTCCCGATCTGGAGAAGCTCAGCGCACGGCTGAAGCCGCTGACCGGCTGGCAGGTGGTGCCGGTCGCTGAACTGGTGCCGGACGAGATTTTCTTTGATCACCTCGCCAACCGCCGCTTTCCCGCCGGCGCGTTCATCCGGCCTGAACACGAGATGGACTATCTGCAGGAGCCCGACATTTTCCACGACGTGTTCGGCCATGTGCCGCTGCTGGCCAATCCGGTCTATGCCGATTTCATGCAGGCTTACGGCAAAGGCGGCCAGCGCGCGCTGGCGCTCGGCCAACTCAAGAACCTGGCGCGGCTGTACTGGTACACGGTTGAATTTGGGCTGCTGCAAGGCGCCGATGGCCTGCGCATCTTCGGTGCTGGCATCCTGTCGTCGGCGACGGAATCGGTGTTCGCGCTGGAAAATGAATCACCGAACCGGATCGGCTTCGAGCTCGAACGGGTGATGCGGACTAACTACATCATCGACGATTTCCAGCAGAGCTATTTCGTCATCGACAGTTTCGAGAAACTGCTCGAAGACAGCTACCAGGATTTCGGCCCGCTCTATGCGCGGCTCGCCAAGGCAACCGACATCGAGGCCGATCAGGTGATCGCCGATGATCGTGTCATCAATCGCGGTACGCTGGCATATTTCAAGGCGAAGCGCGCGGCGTCAGCCGTTCATTGACTGGACGCGAAACTTGGCCGGCGACGCGCCGAACCTGCGGCGGAAGCTGCGGTGAAAATACGACAGCTCGTTAAAGCCGCAGCTGGCGGCGACATCGCTGATTTTCAGACCGCACTGCCGGTCATCGGTCAGCATGGTGCGGGCCTTCTCTAGCCGCAGTTCCATGATCCGGTCGGTGATGCTGAGGCCCGAGCCCTGCAGCAAATCCTGCACATAGCGCACGGAGAGGCCGAGCTTTTCGGCAACCACACGGGTGGAGAATTGCTGGTCGGCAAAACTCTCGTTGATCTGGGCGATCACGCTGGCGATCCGGACGCCGCGCAGGCCGCCCACTTCAGTCACATTCACGAGATCCGGCACGATGTCCGGCGATGGATGTCCGCTTTGCTTCGCAATATCGCAACTGATTTCGGAAAGACTGTCTGAATCGAAATTTGTATTCTGCATTGTATGTAGCCGTTCCTGTCATTGCCGACGCCCATTGGTCGTTTCGACTACCGATTCAGGTTCAACGGCGGGCGCGAAAAATTGGCCATGCGCCCCGGATCGACGGGCAGCGGGCGGTCTGATCCAACCGCAGCGCCACCGAGCTTGGAATATCGGGGAAATGGCCCTGGATCGGTCCGACTGAGGCGTACGGACGATCAGATCAACAAAACGCACCACCTTGACATGTATTAATTATTAATACACTTTTAACGAGTCCTTTAATCAGCGGAGGTTCAGTCATGCCCCATGATCTTGATCCCGACCACCTGCAAAAAGTCACCGCGGAAATGATTGAGGCCATCACCTCTCCGGCGTTCGTCGAGGCGATGCGCAAAATGAAAGCTGCTCCCGCGGACCAGAAATTGAGCGAAGGCGCGCGTCTCCTTAATCCCGACACCCTGCGCAAAGCGGGCGTCCCGCTGCCGGACGGCATGCGCATCACCAGCCGCTATTTCGAACCCGGCTCGGAGGCGATCGACGTCAACGCCCACGGCGCGTTCCTGGCAACCGACCCGGCCAATCCCCTCAGGCTGGCTGCCGAGGCAGGCGTTTGCGCGTGCGGCGGAGCCGCCACTGTGTGCGGCGGCGCGGGCAACTAACTCGCGCCACTCACCTCAAATCAGAACCCGGGGGTCGCCGATGTATCCTGGTCTTGATTTTGATCGCGAGGAACTGGCGGCGGTGATGCGCCAGACCTACGATGAACTTATCGCGTTCGTCGCCACGCCGGCATTTGTGGCGCTTCACGATCACATGATGGCGCTGGACCCGAAGGATCGGCCCGGCTTCGTCACCTCGGTCGTGATGAATCGCGACGAACTTTCCAAGTGGGATATCGTGGTGCCGGACGGCATTCTGATTCAGACCTCAGCCTTCGGCGATCGCCGGCCGACCTTGTTTGCCGTGAAAAAATTTCTCCCGCGCAAATACCACGTCGTCTGGGAGAACCTGAACTGGACGTTTGACAATGATCGCGAGAAACTCAACGTGCCTCGCTCCCTCGACAAGGCTTGGCGCCCGCCGCTTCCCGTCGAGTTGCAGAACAGATTGATGGCCAATGGCGAGGATTTGCAGGCAGTCCCGGCGGCGTATGGCGTAAGTCCTGACAGGTTTGCGCCGGCACAGCCTGTCGGGTTCGTCGATTCCGGCAGCTGACCCATGATTGCGGCAGCGTTCGTGAAGCGACCCACGGAGTCATTTCCAACCGCCTCGCATGCTGGCGATCCCTGAGGGCGCCGGGGAGCGTTGGCAGCTCAGTATATGACTACTCCAGCTCCGGCGGCGGCGAGCGATCGAGCGGATCGCCTTTGGCCCCGTCGAGCACGTCAACTTCGACGTCCTCGATCTTCAGCGGCCCGCGCATCCGCTTCAAACCGGCGACCTTCTCGATGCTGGCGAAACTCGCCTGCAATTCCGGCACAGCGCTGGCGTGGTCCCAGCCGACCAGCAACAGCTTGCCCGCGAGTTGCGCCGCGCTCGGCTCGGGCATGTTGACCCAGCGGATTCGCTGGCCGCGCTGTGTCACGCAGGTGCCTTTCGGCAGGTAGAACGCCAGCCAGCCTGTCGTGCCGTAATCTTCCGCTAGTACACAGGTGGCGCCGACGCGGGCGCGAACCGCCTCGACCTCGCTGGCCAGTTGGACGAAGCCGACGCCGATGCTGCGCACCGTGGCGTCGCGTCGATAGCCGCTGAGAAGTCCGGTGTTGGCCTGCACCACCAGCGCCGTGAACATGATGACGCCGACAGGACCTGCCCAGCGCAGGCAGAAATCGACGGTGCGCTGCGCGCGCGGTTTCCATGAAATGACGTTGGCGGCGACAGCAGCAGCGATGGCGAAGGCCGGATAGACCGGTGCGAACCAGTTGGCCTCGACGCGGTTGTGCAGCGCGTGCCAGACGAAATACAGCACGATGGTCCACAGCGTGGCGTTGATCAGCGTCCGTGCCG
>JAQGKA010000595.1 GCA_028290355.1 Tardiphaga sp.
CGCGCAAGGCCAGCGACCAGCGTCGACTTGCCGGCATTGGAGCCGGTGGCCTGGATCATCAGCGCGGGCGTGGGTGTGGTCATGCGAATTTCATATCCGGAAAAATCAGATTGTCATTCCGGGATGCGCCTTGGTCGGCGCAGCCGACGAAGGTACAGACCCGGAAGCCAGAGATGGATGAACATCTCGGGATTCCGGGTTCGCGTGCAGCTGGCGCTGCGCGCGCCCCGGAATGATAGCGAAATATTTCATATCCTAGAACTCGATGCCCTTCTGGCCCTTCACGCCGGCGCGGAACGGATGCTTGATCAGCGTCATCTCGGTGACCAGGTCCGCCATCTCGATCAGCTCCGGCTTGGCGTTGCGGCCGGTGATGACCACGTGCTTGTCGGCGGGCTTCTCGTCGCGCAGGAATTTCAGCACGTCCTCCAGCGGCAGGTAGTCGTAGCGCAGCACGATATTGAGTTCGTCGAGCAGCACCATGCGGTGGCGGTCGTCGCGGATCATCTCCTTGGCGCGTTCCCAGCCGGCCGTGGCGGCGGCAATGTCGCGTTCGCGATCCTGGGTGAGCCAGGTGAAACCCTCGCCCATGATGTGCAGCGTCACCAGGTCGGGAAATGTCTTCAGGAGGCGCGCTTCGCCGGTGTCCCATTCCGGCGATTTGGTGAACTGCACGATGCCGACCGGATAGCCGTGGCCGATGTGACGGAATACCATGCCCAATGCAGCCGAGGTCTTACCCTTGCCGGTGCCGGTGTTGACGATCAGAAGGCCCTTCTCGCCGGTCTTGGTCGCCATGATCTTGTCGCGCGCCGCCTTGTGCTTCTGCGCCTTGGCCTTGTGGCGGGCGTTCTCGGCTTCTTCATCGTGTGAAAGTTCGGTCATGCGATTTCCCTGTGTGCGGTCGGCAAAAGTTCGGCGATCAGATCGGCGGCGCGGTTGGAGCGCGGCGTCCACAAGCCCCTGCGGATCGCCTCGGCAAAGCGCGCAGCGGTCTCGCGCAGCGCGGCTGGATTGGCGGTATGCATGAAATCACGTACGCGCTCGTCTTCCAGATAGGAAGCGAACAGTTGATCGAAATGGTGATTGGACACCGCATCGGTCGAGGCGGCGAAGCCGAACAGGTAATCTACTGTCGCGGCGATCTCGAAGGCGCCCTTGTAGCCATGGCGCATCACGCCGGCGATCCATTTCGGATTGGCGGCGCGACCGCGCACCACCCGGGAAATCTCGTGGCTCAGCGGCCGCGACAGCGGCGCTTCCGGCCTGGACGTATCGATATGCGCGATGCGGGGCGCGGAGCCGCGCAAGGTCTGCACCGTCGCGGCTAGACCGCCGATGAATTGATAGTAGTCATCGGAATCCAGAATATCGTGTTCGCGGTTATCCTGGGTCTGTGCGACCAGATCGATACTTGAGAGACGTTCGGCAAAGTCGTCACGGGCATCTTCGCCTTCGGTGCCGCTGCCATAGGCATAGCCGCCCCAGTCGAGATAGACGTCGGCAATGTCACTGCGATGATCCCAGCCGCACTCGTCAATCAGCGCCTGCAGTCCTGCACCATAGGCGCCGGGCTTTGAGCCGAACACGCGATAGCTCGCCTGGCGCTGTGCCAGTTCGCTGCCCACGCCGCTGGCTTCAAGTGCCTGCCGTCTCGCGCGGACATTGGCGGCAATCGGGTTGGCATCGTCGGGCTCATCGAGCGCAGCGATGGCGCTGACAGCACTGCCGATGATGTCCATCTGCGTCGGGAACGCATCGCGGAACAGGCCGGAGACGCGAAACGTGACATCGACGCGCGGACGCTTCAGCTCGGATAGCGGCGTGATGGCAAAGCCGGTGACGCGGCCGGAGGTCTCCTCCCACAACGGTCGTGCCCCGATCAGCGCCAGTGCCTGCGCGACATCGTCGCCGCCGGTGCGCATGTTGGAAGTGCCCCAGGCCGACAGCGCGATGGCACGCGGCCATTCGCCGGCCTCCTGCCAGTAGCCTTCAACAAGACGCTCGGCAGCAAGTTGCCCGATCCGCCACGCCGATGGCGTCGGCACCGCGCGGACATCCACCGCGAAGAAGTTTCGCCCGGTCGGCAGCACGTCCGGCCGCCCGCGTGTCGGCGCGCCGGAGGGACCGGGCCGGACGAAGTGGCCGTCAAGGCCTCTCAGGAAGGCGGCCGTCTCGGCGGCGCCGCAGGCGTCGATGGCCGGGCGGAGTTTGGTATCGATCCAGTCGAGCACCGCGGTCGTGCGCGTCCATGCGGGGTTGCAAGGCCGCGCACCGGAAACGAGCTGAAGCGCGAGCAGTTCGATGCGTTCGACCGTATCGCCCGTCGTGCGCCACGCATCCGCGCTGATCTCCGCAAGGATCGCGGGGCGCTGCCCCAAAAATTCATCGGCGAGATCGCGGGTCAGCGGATCAAACGCGCCGAGGCCGAGATCGGCTGCCAGCGCGCGATGCAGCGAGGCATCCTGCGGCTTGCCCTCGGAGCGCGGCAGCCGCGCGATCGAGACCAGCAGGTCGTTGCGCTGGGCGTCTGCCGGCGTGCGGCCGAACACATGCAGGCCGTCGCGGATCTGCATTTCCTTGAGATCGCAGAGATGCGCATCGAGCGCGCGCAGCGCCTCGTTGGTCGGCGTGTCCCTGTTGACGCTGACGTCCGCATCGAGTTGCTGCGCCCGCGCCATCGACAGGATATCTTCCGCAATCAGTGCCGCGCGTTTCGGGTCGAGATCGGTGGCGAGAGCGTATTCGTCCACCAGATTTTCCAGCCGGGCCAGATCGTCATGCAGTTCGGCGCGGGTCATCGGCGGCGTCAGGTGATCGATGATGACGGCGGATGCGCGGCGCTTGGCCTGGATGCCTTCGCCGGGATCGTTGACGATGAAGGGATAGAGATGCGGCAGCGGCCCGAGCACCGCATCGGGCAGGCAGTCGGCGGACAGGCCGGCGCTCTTGCCCGGCAACCATTCGAGGTTACCGTGCTTGCCGAGATGCACGATGGCATGAATATCGAACGCGCGGCGGAGCCAGAGATAGAACGCCAGATAATGATGCGGCGGCACCAGGTCGGGATCGTGATAGGTGCTCTTCGGGTCGATGTTGTAACCCCGCGCCGGCTGCACGCCGACGACCGCGTTGCCGAAGCGATGCAGGCCGAGGCGGAAGGCGCCATCGAGGACGTGCGGATCGTTCTCCGCCCTGCCCCAGCGGGCTTCGACGGCACGCCGCACTTCGGCAGGCAACGTGGCAAAGGCCGTGTTGTAGTCATCAAGCGACCATGTCACGCCGCCTTCGCGCACATCGCGATCGATC
>JAQGKA010000626.1 GCA_028290355.1 Tardiphaga sp.
GATCTTTGGCTATCGGCGTGACGCAAACTCCGACAAGATAGCCTGATGCGCATCTTGACCCTTGCGGGGCGGCGTCTCGCCGCCTCGATCCCGACCTTGTTCCTGATCCTGATCGGCGTGTTTCTGCTGCTGCAATTCGCGCCGGGCGATACCGTCGATGCGATGATGGCGCAGATGGGCGGCGGCGATGCCGCGACGGCGCGCGAGTTGCGCAAGTTCTACGGGCTCGATTTATCGATCCCCATGCAGCTCGGCAATTATCTGTGGCGTCTCATTCGCCTCGATCTCGGCTTTTCGTCGATCTATGGCAAGCCGGTCGCGACCGTGATCCTCGAACGGTTGCCGCCAACCATCCTGCTGATGACGGCGTCGCTGTCCTTCGCTTTCTTCTTCGGTCTCGTTCTCGGCGTCATTGCCGCGCGCGGCGTCAACAAGTGGCCGGACACGTTGATCTCGACCGTCGGCCTGATCTTCTACGCCACGCCTTCGTTCTGGTTTGGGTTGATGGCGATCGTGGTGTTCTCGATCTATCTGCAGTGGCTGCCGGCCGGCGGCTTCGAGGATATCGGCGCGGTCCAGGCGGGCCTTGGGCGGACCATCGACATCGCACGCCATCTCATCCTGCCGACGCTGACGCTGGGATTGATTTTCCTCGCCATCTATCTGCGCATCATGCGCGCGTCGATGCTCGAAGTGCTCAACCTCGATTTCGTCCGCACCGCGCGCGCCAAGGGGCTCGACGAGACCCGTGTGGTGGTTCGCCATGTGCTGCGCAACGCGCTGTTGCCCATGGTCACCCTCATCGGGCTGCAGGCCGGTACCATGCTCGGCGGCTCCGTCGTGGTGGAAAGCGTGTTCTCGTTGCCCGGTCTTGGGCGGCTTGCCTATGAATCGGTGGTGCAGCGCGACCTCAACACGTTGCTCGGTATCGTCTTCGTCTCTGCCCTGCTCGTCATCCTGGTCAATTTCTTCGTCGATCTCCTCTACGCGCGGCTGGATCCGCGCATCGTGGCCGAGGCCTGAGCCATGGACGCCGCAAGACGCTATTTTCGTAGTCCCGCCGCGGTTGTCGGCCTGATCCTGTTGCTGGTCGTTGTGGTGATGGCGGCCAGCGCCGGCTGGCTGTATCCGCGCGATCCGCTGGCGCTGGCCGGAAGGCCGCTGATCTGGCCGTTCTCGAATCCGCGCTTGCTGCTCGGCACCGATAATTCCGGCCGCGACATCGCGGCGCAGATCTTCTATGGCGCACGCATCTCGTTGCTGATCGGCGGCGTCGCAACGGCCATCGCCATCGTCATCGGCGTGTTGATCGGCGCCTTTGCCGGTTACTACGGCGGCTGGATCGACAATATCCTGATGCGGATCACCGAGGCCTTCCAGACCCTGCCGAATTTCGTTCTGCTGCTGGTGCTGGTGGCCGTGTTCGGCTCAACGCTGACCACCGTCACCATCGCCGTCGGCGTGGTGTCGTGGCCCGCGCCGGCGCGGCTGACGCGCGCTGAATTCATGTCGTTGCGCAACCGGGAATTCGTCCAGGCCGGCCGGACGCTGGGCATGAAGGACATTCAGCTGATCCTCGGCGAAATCCTGCCGAACGCGCTGCCGCCGGTGATCGTCTATGCCAGCGTGGTCATGGCGGTCGCCATACTGCTGGAAAGTGCGCTGGCCTTTCTCCGCCTTTCCGATCCGAACGTCGCCTCGTGGGGCAACCTGATCGGTCTCGGCCGCGATGTGTTGCGGGTGCAGTGGTATGTTTCCGCGATTCCCGGCGTTGCAATCCTGGTCACGGTGCTGGCGGTATCTCTGGTCGGACAGGGATTGAACGACGCGCTCAATCCAAGGCTGAAAAGCCGATGAGCGAATTGCCCAACGCGATCCTGACGCTCGACCGGCTCAGCGTAAAGCTGCCCGCCGGTGCGGACCGCTCGCATGCGCTGGCGGGCGTGTCCTTATCGGTCGCCGCCAATGAAATTCTCTGCGTGGTCGGCGAGTCCGGCTCCGGCAAATCGATCATGGCCAATGCCATCATGCAGTTGCTGCCGCGCGATGTCAGCATTGACGGCGGCCGCGTGATGTTCGAGGGCCGCGATCTTGCGAGTGCGACGACGGCAGAAATGCGCCAAGTGCGCGGCGCCGGCATCGCGATGATCTTTCAGGAGCCGATGACGGCGCTGAATCCGCTGCGCACCATCGGCGACCAGATCGGCGAGATGTTTTCGATCCACAGCGATCTGTCCAAGGCTGCGATCCGGGACAAGGTGCTGGCGTTGCTGGAAGACGTGCGCATCCCCGATCCGAAGGTCGCGGCCCGCGCCTACCCGCATGAGCTGTCAGGTGGCCAGCGCCAGCGCGCCATGATCGCCATGGCGCTGGCACTCGATCCGCGCGTGCTGATCGCGGATGAGCCGACCACCGCGCTCGATGTCACGACACAGGCGCAAATCCTGAAACTGATCCGCGAATTGCAGATCCGCAAGAAGACCGCGGTGCTGTTCATCACCCATGACTTCGGCGTGGTTGCGGAGATCGCCGACCGGGTCGCGGTGATGCAGCACGGCTCGGTTGTCGAACAGGGCGACGTTTCCGCGGTGCTGAACGATCCGCAGCATCCCTACACGCGCCAGCTGATCGCCGCGGTGCCGCCGCTGACGGCGCCTGCGCCGCGAAAACTGTCGGACGACATCATCCTGACCATCGATGAGGTCTCCAAAACGTATCGGACCGGAGGGTTTCTCGGCCGCGGCGCGCGCGTCACTCATGCCGTCAAGGCCGTCTCGCTGAAGCTGCCGCGCGGCGCGACGCTGGGCATCGTTGGCGAATCCGGATCGGGAAAATCGACGCTGGCCCGTTGCATCGTCCGGCTGATCGATCCCGACGCCGGCTCGATCGTGCTGGAAGGCAAGGATTGGGCGAAGATGACGCGCGAAAACGTCCGCCGCGAGACCCAGCATATCCAGATGGTGTTTCAGGATCCGTTTGCGTCGCTCAATCCGCGCCGCAAGGCGGGAGACCTGGTCGCCCAAGGCCCGATCGTGCACGGCACGCCGCGGGCCAAGGCCATCGCCGATGCCAAAGAGCTGTTCGCGCTGGTCGGGCTCGATCCCTCGGCCATCGATCGCTTCCCGCATGAGTTTTCCGGCGGCCAGCGCCAGCGCATCGGCCTGGCACGCGCACTGGCGCTGCGGCCGGATGTGCTGGTGGCGGATGAAGCGGTTTCGGCCCTCGACGTTTCCGTGCAGGCGCAGGTGCTGAAGATGCTCGACGAGTTGCGGGAACGCCTCGGCCTTTCCATCGTCTTCATCACCCACGATCTCCGCGTCGCCGCGCAGATCTGCGACCTGGTCGCCGTCATGAAAGACGGCGAGGTCGTCGAGCACGGACTTGCCGGCGACGTGTTCGGCGATCCGCAGCATCCCTACACCAAGGCCCTGCTGGCCTCGATTCCCGGCGGCGATTTCGCGCGCAGCCATGCGTCGGTCTCGGCTTAGCGCATTTTCGGATTGAGCCAAATCACTGTCCTCATGGTGAGGAGCGCGCTCTTGCGCGCGTCTCGAACCATGAAGAGCATGTCGCCCATCCTTCGAGACGCGGCCGAAGACGGCCGCTCCTCAGGATGAGGAATCCTGCGGATCGGATGGTTCATCTCATACCGAACAAACCCTACGCGATCTCCCTGGCGTCGCGCCGCCGGTAGACCATCAACATGAACGGCGCGATCAGGCGCATCAGCCCATGCGCGACAATCGGCACCGGCTCCGAGAACGGCAGCGCCAACTCGCTTTCCGGAACGCCGCGCACGGCCTTCGACAATTCGCCTCCCAGCGCAATCGAGAGTGCCACCGCGCGGCCATTGCAGCCGGTCCAGCCATAAGCATCGGGTCCGAGGCGATGAATGCGCGGCAGGAAATCCGTGGTCATCCCCACATAGCCATTCCAGACATAGTCGAACTGGACCTGCCCGATCTCCGGCCACAGCCGCTGCAAGCGCGCCGCCACCATGGTCTTGAGCTTCTCGGTCTTGTTCGCGGGGCCGAGGACGTTGCCGCCGGTGACGAATCGATTGCGCGCATCGTAGCGCGCGAAGTAGAGCTCGCCATGGGTATCCGACATCGACTGCCGGCCCGGGATGATGGTTTTTCGCGCGGCATCCGACAGCGGCTGCGTGGCCATCTGCCATGACAGCACCGGCATCACTTCCTGCGCGATATCAGGCGCCAGCGATTTCGAGAACTCGCCGGTATAGGCGTTGGTGGCGACAATCAACGCGCGGGCGCTGATCTGTCCCTGCGCGGTCTTCACCACCCAGCGATCGTTCTGCCTGTTGAAGCTGACCACCGGCGAGCGCGCGTAAATGCGGCCGCCCTGCTCCAGCACCACGCGCGCGAGGCCGCGCGACAGCGCCAGCGGGTTGATGTGCCCGCCGGACTTGTTCCAGAACCCGCCGAACCAGGCATCGGAGCCCAGCATCTGCCGCGTCTGCTCGCGGGACAAAATCTCGACGGGAGCGCCGAGCTTCGACCACTGCCGGACCCGGCGTTCGGCGATCTTGATCCGCCCCGGCGAATGCACCGGCTGCACCCAGCCCGCCTGCTCCTGCTCCGCCTGGATCTGATAGCGGCGCACGAGATCGAACAGCGTCGAAGCACTGTCGCGCAACAGCGCGACAAAGCGTTCGCCTGCAGCTCCGTGCCTGGCCACGATGTCGTCCGGGTCTGGCCGCGACAGCGTTGGAATCACCTGCCCGTTGTTGCGTCCCGATGCGCCCCAGCCCGGCTCCATCGCCTCGACGACGGCCACCTCGACACCCGCCTCGCGTAAATGCAGCGCGGTCGAGAGACCGGTGAAGCCGGCACCGATCACGACGACGTCGGCCTCCGCAGCGCCGACGAGCGCCGGGAGATCCGGACCATCAGGCGTCGCGGCGGCCCATAGCGAGTTAGGCCAGCGGACTTGTTCGGTATCCATCGTCACGCCTTCCATCCAAGATCGGTGTCGAAACTTGTTGTTGCTGCCGCGCGCGGTGCGCAAGGCCGCTCACTTGCAGCATTGGCGTGATCCGCCTAGTTTATCAAGTCGATCCATTGCAAGGCAGTAACAGAGTGATGCTGAAGAATATCGTTGGAATCGACCATGCCGTCGTGGCGGTCAAGGATCTGGACCGTGCGGCCGAGGGCTGGAAGAAGCTGGGATTTACGATCTCTCCGCGCGGCACCCACAGCGCGAAGATGGGGTCGGGCAATTATACAATCATGCTCGGACCCGACTATGTGGAGCTGCTCGGAGTCCTGGCCGAAACCGAACATAATGCGCCGATGCGCGCGTTTATCGGTCGTCGCGGCGAAGGCATCGAGCGCATCGCCTTCACCGCCATCGATTCCGCAGCCGGCGCCGAAGAGATTCGCGCGCGCGGCTATGCCGCGCTCGGCCCGACCGACTTCGAACGCCCGGTCACCATGCCGGACGGCAGCCAGAGCGCAGCGAAATTTAGGGTGTTTCATTGGCCCGTCGATGAAGCCCCCGGCGGCATTCGCATCTTCGCGTGCCAGCACAAGACGCGGGAGACGGTCTGGATCCCGGAATTGCAGAAGCACGCCAACACGGCCAAGCGCCTGAAGCGCGTGATGATCGTGTCGCCCGAGCCGGAAAAAGACGCGCAGCATCTGGCACGGATGATCGATGGCGTTGTCCGGCCAGAGGCCGACGGCTCATTGACGGTACCTTCCGGCTCAGACCGCGCCGATTTCGTGTTCCTCACGCGAGAGGCGCTCGGCCTGCAATTTCCCGGCGTTTCGCTGACCGGCGCACCCGAGCGCGGCGGCATCGCACTGGTGTTCGTCGCCGGGGATCTGAACACGGCGGAAAAGGCCGTGGGAACAGCGGGAGCCCGAAGCGAGGTGAGCGTGGTCGTGCCGCCCAGTGCCGCCAACGGCGTTCTGCTCGCCTTTGTGGCGGACTGACATCAAACGTCGAGCGGCGCGAACCTCAATTGATCAAGAGGGCCGCGCCGTCTCACCCAGATCCCAGAACAGCCCGGCCATCATGCCCAGGGCTTCTTCGGTGACGGACAGGAGAATGTGCTCATCCGGCGCATGCTGCGAGCAGCCCGGATAGGAATGCGGCACCCAGATCGTGGGCAGGCCGAGCACTTCGGAAAACACATCGTTGGGCAGCGAGCCGCCGAAATTCGGCAGCAGGGCCGGCTCCTTGCCCGTCGTGGTTCGGATCGAATCGACAGCCCAGCCGACCCAGCGATTGTCGAGATCGGTTCGCGACGCCGCGAAATTCTGCGAAGAGCTGACGCGCACGTTCGAAAAGCCGTTGCGTTCGAAATGCCTTTGAATGGCAGGAACGACATTGTCGACGTCGGTGCCGACAACGAAGCGAAGCTGCAGGACAGCGCCTGCACGGCCGGGAATGGCGTTTGCCGGGTTCTGCAGATTGCCGGCCGAGATCGCCAGCACTTCGAGCGTATTCCAGGCATACAGCCGTTCGGTCGCCGACAGGCCCTCTTCACCCCAATCAGCAGATAATGCCGGCTCATCGGGCATCGGCTCGATTTTCACGTCGGCAAGTGCTCCGCGGATCTGGTTCGAAATTCGCGGCGGCTTTAATTCATCGAGCAACAGACGGCCCTGCCGGTCGACCAGCGATGCAATGGCGGAGGCAAGGATGGTGGCGGGATTGGCGAGGAGGCCACCCCAGTTGCCCGAATGATGCGAGCCGTCGCGCAAATCGACGTCCAGATGAATCCGCACGCCACCGCGGCAGCCCAGAAAGATCGTCGGCCGCTCCGCCGAAAGACGCGGCCCGTCCGACGCCAGAAACAGGTCTGCCTCCAACTCCTCACGAAGCCCTTCGCAGACCTGGCGCAGATCCGGCGAACCGATCTCTTCGCCGGTTTCGACAATGAACTTTACGTTGAAACCAAGCCGCCCGCCGCGGATCTCATGAACGGCGCGCAGCGCCGACAGATTGATCGCGTGCTGCCCTTTGTTGTCGGCCGTGCCGCGCCCGTAGATCCGGTCGCCTACTTTTGTCGCGCGCCACGGATCCAGGCCATCGCGCCATTCTCCTTCCATGCCGCTGACGACATCGCCATGGCCATAGATGAGAACAGTCGGGGCTGACGGGCTCTCGTGGTATTCCGCCAGCAGGTAAGGGCCACGGCCGGTCGGCGATTCGATAAATTTTACGGAAAAATCGAGACTCGAAAACGCCGGTTGCAGCTCCTGCTCAAGATAGGCACGGAGGACATCGGCATGACCCGGGTTCTGACTCTCGGTCTTGTACGTGACCATGCGGTCGAGCCCCGCCAAGAACTCTCCGGAATGAAAGTGCTCGTTCACACGATTGATCGCTTTGGCCCGGCTCATGATGAATGGATGCGCCTCCGCTGCGCTGGTTGCGTCAAATTGAACTCTGGATTCGGCGTCAGTCTGACTTGCTTCAACAACACATAGACTATTGACGGCTTCCTGGAATGCATTTTTCTCCGCCAAGCCGATCGGCCGCGACGATATCGTAAACACGCCGTTTCAACGATAAAGCGAGCCCGGCCGCTCCAAAGCAGCTCAGAGTTGAGCCGAACGGAAATCCGGACGTGCTCAAGTTTCGGCTTTTTCAACACGATCCGCATGGAGGGCGATCGACCCGGCCTGATGGCCTGCGTCCAAGGACAGGCTAGAGGTCGCAGGCGGCCGCAAAGCTTAACCCGCGAAGCAGGAGTGTCGCGCCAGATCGGCAGCAACCGGGTCTACTCCGGCACCATGTGGTGGGTCACGCCTGGGGCCGATGGTTCGCTCGACGATGGCGCCTTCAGCGCGCGCTCGTTTCGTCGTTACGGCTCGTTCTCACGGCTCCACGGGAAGAGGGAGGCCGGGAAATCTGCCGCATAGCGCCGTCCTTTCGGCGGATGGGGTTGTTCGTGAGGAGGATTCAGGTCTGGCTCCACCACCTTTCGATAAAGATGCCAGGTGGCATGGCCGAGCACCGGCACAACGACAGCGAGCCCGACGAAGAACGGTAGCGAGCCGATCACCAACAGCCCCGCGACAATCAACCCCCACGCGGCCATGGCAACTGGATTCGCCACCACAGCCCGCAACGACGTCTGGATGCCGTCTATCGTCGATGCATGCCGGTCGAGCATCAAAGGAAACGACACAACACTGACACACAGCGCCACGACGGCGAACAGCAGGCCGACGCCGCAGCCAACAATGATGAGCGACCATCCTTCCGGCGTCGTCAATACGCGCTTTGCGAAATCAGGAATGCTTGCGGCCGGCGCATTGCCGAAAGTTGCGACGTAGATAGCATCCGCGGCGACGATCCAAACCACGAACAGAGTGAGCAGGAGCGTGCCGAGCCCGAGCATGGCGCCGAAAGATGGCGCGCGTAGCACGTCAATCGCATGCCACGCAGCGGCTTCCTCCCCGCGTTCGCGACGGCGGCTCAGTTCGTAGAGACCGAGCGCAGCAAAAGGACCAATCAACGTAAAACCGGCGGCAAGCGGAAACAGCAGCGGCAGCACCGAATAACCAAGGACCATTCTGAACAGAACAAGACCAAGAACGGGATAGATCACGCACAGGATAATGGCGTGACTTGGCACGGCCTTGAAATCTTCCCAGCCCAGACGAAGCGCGTCACTCAAGTCGGCCATGCCGATTCTTCGAATGACAAATGAACGGGCGGAGCCGAACACGTGTGGTTCAGGTTTTGCAATGTTATCGGAATACTGTCTGGCCATTGCCGCAGTCTCCTTTGCTCATGGTCGCAGCGATGGAACGACGCGCCCTCAAGTCAACGCGCCTCCGCCCTCATATGCGAAATTCGCGATCGAGCTGAATACGGCAAACCAAGTTCAATGAAAAATGCTTCGCCGGACCAAACCCGTTACGACTCGCGCGGTGAGCTTAGCGCGATTGAAGTAAAATAGCACTCACGGTTGGGTGAATTGTGCATCTGCACAAATTTCTTGGTGCACCGCGCCATCGCGCGACGGTGCTGATACTCGCCAGCTCGCGCGACATTGGCGATACCACACGCCAGACGAGGCGTGTGGTATCATCCTCATTGATCTATTGACGCTAGGCTCGACGCGGACCATCATGAATTTTCAAAGACCCTATTTCCAATGAGATTAGCGGTCGCAATGTGTACTCTATGTCAAGTTTTGGCGTCGCGACCGGTTGAATGGGCGAGGCAAGAGACACAACGATGGCGAATGTGAGTCAGCCATTGAGACAGTAGCTCTGCCCTTTAATTCGTATCCGTAGCCGTTAACGGCAAGGGTGAATGAGGGATGATCGTAGCACTCATACTGCTTTTGGTCGCAGTCGCCTCGGTGTTGTTTCACCTCTTCAGCCCGTGGTGGTGGACACCGATTGCCTCGAACTGGCGCTACATCGACGACACGATCACCATGACGTTCTGGATTACCGGCGCGGTTTTCTTCGCGGTCGTCTCATTCATGGCCTATTGCGTCTTCCGTTTTCATCACAAGGAAGGAAGGAAGGCCGCCTACGAGCCCGAGAACAAGAGGCTCGAATGGTGGCTCACCATCGGAACGGCGATCGGCGTGGGAGCGATGCTGGCGCCCGGCCTGGTCGTCTGGCATCAGTTCGTCACGGTTCCGGCCGATGCGACCGAAGTCGAGGTCATGGGACAGCAGTGGCGCTGGAGCTATCGGCTTCCCGGAAAGGACGGCCGGCTTGGCACCTCCGATGCCCGCAATGTCAGTTCCGACAATCCTCTGGGATTGAACCCCAACGACCCAAGCGGACAAGACGACGTCGTCATTGAAAGCGACGACCTGCACCTGCCGGTTGGCAAACCGGTGAAGGTGTTGCTCCGCTCGATCGATGTCTTGCACGATTTCTATGTGCCCGAGTTCCGGGCGAAGATGGATATGGTGCCAGGCTCTGTTACATACTTCTGGTTCACGCCCACCCGCACCGGAACATTCGAGGTTCTCTGCGCTGAACTGTGCGGCGTCGCCCATGCGCAGATGCGGAGCAAGGTCATCGTTCAGGAAGAGAAAGACTATCACGCGTGGTTGGAGAAGCAGCAAACGTTCGCCGAGCTGTCGGATCAGCGCAACATCGCGAAGGCGGCTTACAAGATCGGCAGCGAGTGAAAATACCGACAAGGAGACGCCACTTATCCTGAGGCGAACTCTTTGCTGAACAGAGGAAGACCAGGGAGAGCATTTCGATGGTTGATGTCCCATCTGACGTACTCGTCGGAATCCCGCCGGCTGAAGTAGGTGAGGTCGATCTCTATCACCCGAGAAGCTGGTGGACGAGGTACGTCTTCTCACAGGACGCCAAGGTCATCGCCGTACAATATTCGGTCACCGCGATGGCCATCGGAATGGTCGCGCTGGTGCTCTCGTGGTTGATGCGGCTGCAACTCGGATTCCCCGGCACGTTTTCATTTATCGATCCAAGCCAGTATCTCCAGTTCATCACCATGCACGGCATGATCATGGTGATCTATCTTCTCACCGCGCTGTTTCTGGGCGGCTTCGGAAATTACCTGATCCCGCTGATGGTCGGCGCACGCGACATGGTGTTTCCATACGCGAACATGCTGAGCTACTGGATCTACCTGCTTGCCGTGCTGGTTCTGGTCGCAACCTTCTTCGTACCGGGCGGGCCAACCGGCGGCGGCTGGACGCTGTATCCGCCACAATCCATTCTGTCGGGCAGCCCCGGACAGGAGGCGGGCATCATCATGATGCTG
Organism: Tardiphaga sp.; assembly: GCA_028290355.1. Taxonomy (GTDB): domain Bacteria; phylum Pseudomonadota; class Alphaproteobacteria; order Rhizobiales; family Xanthobacteraceae; genus Tardiphaga. The sequence continues at coordinate 10,750 of JAQGKA010000626.1, forward strand.
CTGTCGCTGATCCTGTTAATCATCGGCTTCACCATTGGCGGCTTGAATTATGTCGTGACGGTGCTGCAGGCCCGCACCCGCGGAATGACGCTGATGCGGATGCCACTGACGGTGTGGGGCATTTTCACGGCAACCGTGATGGCATTGCTGGCGTTTCCTGCATTGTTCGTCGCCTCTGTGATGATGCTGCTCGATCGATTGCTCGGCACCAGCTTCTTTATGCCGACGCTCGTGGAGATGGGCCAGCAAACGAAGTACAGCGGTGGCAGCCCGCTGCTATTTCAGCATCTGTTCTGGTTCTTCGGCCATCCGGAGGTCTACATCGTCGCGCTGCCGGCATTCGGCATCGTTTCCGACCTCATCAGCACTCATGCGCGAAAGAACATTTTCGGTTACCGCATGATGGTGTGGGCGATCGTCGGGATCGGCGCGCTGAGCTTCGTGGTGTGGGCACACCATATGTACGTCAGTGGCATGAACCCGAAATTCGGATTCTTCTTCGCGACGACGACGCTGATTATCGCGGTCCCGACGGCAATCAAGGTCTACAACTGGATCCTGACATTGTGGCGCGGCGACATCCACCTGACCATTCCGATGCTGTTCGCGCTCGCATTCATCATCACCTTCGTCAACGGGGGCCTGACCGGCCTGTTCCTCGGCAATGTCGTCGTGGACGTTCCCCTGTCCGATACGATGTTCGTGGTTGCGCATTTCCATATGGTGATGGGGGTGGCGCCCATCATGGTCGTGTTCGGCGCGATCTATCATTGGTATCCCAAAGTCACCGGACGCATGCTGAATGAGGCGCTGGGGCGATTCCACTTCTGGGTGACGTTCCTGGGGGCCTATGCGGTTTTCTTCCCCATGCACTATCTCGGCTTGCTGGGCATGCCACGCCGCTATCACGACATCGGCGAGACGGCCTTCGTCCCGGCATCCGCGCATGACCTGAATGCATTCATGAGTGTGGCGGCCTTGGTCGTCGGCTTCGCGCAACTGGTGTTCGTGTTCAATCTGATCTGGAGCCTGTCGAAGGGTAAGGAGTCCGGGGGCAATCCCTGGGGAGCCACGACGCTGGAGTGGCAAACCCCGGAGACGCCGCCGGCGCATGGCAACTGGGGCAAGGAGCTTCCCGTCGTTTATCGCTGGGCTTACGATTATAGCGTGCCCGGCGCCAAGCGGGATTTCGTGCCACAGAACGAGCCGCCGACCAGATTGGCGCCACAGGGGGTTCACCCATGAGCGCCATTATCCTGTTCACGGCTGGAATCGCGGCCATTGCGGGATGGTGGCTCTCGCAGCAACGCCTCGCTGCCAAACCCTGGCTGGAGGAAGGAGCCATCGGCGATTTTCGCGGTGGCGGCGCTTCGTCCTTGCCGGCGTCGAAAATCGGATTGGGAGTGTTTCTCGCGGTCGTCGGTTCGTTGTTTGCGCTCTTCATCAGCGCCTATTCCATGCGCATGGAGTTGATCGACTGGCGGTCGCTGCCCGTGCCCAGATTGCTGTGGTTCAACACCGGTATCCTGATCGTGAGCAGCGCCGCGCTGCAATGGGCCCAGGTTGCGGCACGTCGCGATGACGGCGACGGGGTGTTGCTCGGCCTGCTCGCGGGAGGCGTTTCCGCCGTTGTTTTCCTGATCGGCCAACTGCTCGCGTGGCAGCAACTGAACACTGCGGGCTATTTCCTGGCAGCCAATCCGGCCAATGCCTTCTTCTATCTGATCACAGCGACCCACGGGCTGCATTTGCTGGGCGGTCTCGTCGCCTTGGGCAGGACCACCGTGAAGGCGTGGCGCGGCGTCGAGACCCCGCGACTGCGCCTGAGCGTGGAATTGTGCACCATGTATTGGCACTTCCTGCTTCTGGTCTGGCTGGTCTTACTGGCTCTGCTGACAGGTTGGGCGGACGATTTCGCCGCCATCTGCCGCCAGTTGCTGACCTAGGAAGGGGTGAGACGCGATGGCAGAGATCGAACTGACGAACGCCGAGCTGACAAACATCGGAGCATCCCCCACGCGGCCCGCAGGCTGGCGAGGCATTACCGCCGATTGGTCTTCGGATCAGCGCGCGTTCAAGAATGTCTCGTGGGGCAAGGCCATGATGTGGATCTTTCTCCTCAGCGATACCTTCATCTTCGGTTGCTTTCTGCTGTCGTACATGACGGCGCGGATGTCCACGACCGTGCCCTGGCCGAA
>JAQGKA010000634.1 GCA_028290355.1 Tardiphaga sp.
GGTCGGCCGACAGCTTGACGCCGTTTTCCGGCAGGCCGGCGAGCGTACCGGCATCCTTCCCGAGCAGTTCGGAACCCGGCGCTTCCAGCGCGCCGGTAACCACCGCGCCCGAGGTTTCGGAAATGGCGCGAACCAGCGCCCGACCCATCCGGCCGCCCGCGCCTACAACAATCAATCGCATATCGGTCATGTCACGCCTTTCAATACTTGCGATATAGCGACGCGGAGCCCCTGCGGCAACACGCGCAGGCCGTTTTGGCTTTATCCGCGACGATAATGAGTGCGCTATGCTTAAGGCTGCACGCCGTCATAGCCGTCGATAATCACCAGATCGCTGTCGGCATGCGGACCGCGCAGCGCCACCAGCCGCTGGTATTCCGGCGAATTGTAGCAGGCCAATGCGGTGTCGTAGTCCTTGAACTCCAGCACCACGTTGCGGCTCCGCGACGTGCCTTCCTTGCTCTCGAACTTGCCGCCGCGGACCAGGAATTTAGCGCCATATTTGTTGAACACCGCGCCGTTCTGCGCGACGTAGTCCTTGTAGCCGTCCATGTTGTGCACATCGACGCGCGCGATCCAGTAAGCCTTTGCCATCGTTCTCTCCCTGCAACGTCTTGTTTCTATCGATGCTCCGACAATTCTGTCTCGTTCCCCGGACGCGATGCAACACGAAGTGTTGCCTCGCAGAGCCGGGGTCCCGGTTTTCGCGCAACCGGGATCCCGGATCTGCGCAGCAGCGTGAAGCCTAGCGATGCTTCGCATCGCCGGGCTGCAGCGCGTCCGGGAAACGGAACGGCTATCCCAGCGCCTGTGTAATCTCTTCGACGATCGCTTCCGCCACCGCCTTCGGATCGGATGCCTGCATCACCGGACGGGCCACCACCACATGGTCTGCCCCGGCTCGGATCGCATGCCCCGGCGTCATGACGCGCTTCTGATCACCGACGGCGCTGCCGGCGGGACGTACGCCTGGCGTGACCAGGCACGTTTGATGTCCGACGATCTTGCGCAGATTGGCCGCCTCTTCCGGCGAGCAAACAATGCCATCGATGCCCAGCGTCTGAGCCTGGCGCGCCCGGGTCTCGACCAGATCGGTGACACCGAGCCGATAGCCGGCGGCCTCAAGATCGGCGTCGTCATAGGAGGTCAGCACGGTGACAGCGAGGATCTTCAGGCTTGAGCCCGCGCGCCCCGCCACCGCCGCCTTCATGGTCTGCGGATAGGCATGCACGGTCAGGAACGTCGCACCGAGCTTCGCCACGCTTTCGACACCGCTCGCCACCGTATTGCCGATGTCGTGCAGCTTCAGGTCGGCGAACACTTTCTTGCCGGCGTCTGCCAGTTTGCGCATCAGCGGCAGGCCGCCGGCGTAAGCGAGTTGATAGCCGATCTTGTAGAAGGTCACGCTGTCGCCCAGCCGCGCGATCATCGCCTCGGCGGCCTCAACGCTTGGCAGATCCAGTCCGACAATGAGCCGGTCGCGGGGGCTGATGTTCATAGGCGTCATCCCATCTCACTTCATCTGCTGCGCGACATCGATCAGCTGCCGCACCATCGCTTGCAGCGCTTCGATATCAGCAGCGTGTTTCAATCGGTCCATCTCGTCATAGGCCTCACTGGCAAAGGACAGCGCCAGCTGGTTCGGAATCACCGTGGCACGGCACGCCGACAATACCAGCCGTAACGCCTGCAGGCAGCGCGTGCCGCCGAGCCGGCCATTCGAGGCCGCGGCAATCGCAAACGGCCGCTCGCGAAACACCTGGCCCTTGCTCTCATGGCTGTCCTGCACCCGCGAGACCCAGTCGATGGCGTTCTTCACCAGCGGCGGCAGCGATGAATTATATTCCGGCGTCACGATCAGCACGCCGTGATGGGCTGACATCATGCGCTTCAGATTGACCGCGTGTTTCGGCACGCCGGATTTGGTCTCGAGATCGCCGTCATAGATCGGCAGCGGAAAATCGCCGAGCGAGAGCTTGATGACATCGACATCGGCGCGCACCAACTCATCGACGGCGGCTGCGGCGAGCTTCGCATTGAGCGAGCCGGTGCGCAGCGAACCGGGAATGACGAGGATTTTCAGCGCGGACATGATTCCGATCGCGTTCAGGGCAGGGCCCGCGCGATGTCACGCGAAGACCGTCTCAGCCCTTGCGATACACCCAGACGCGGGCCGGCGGAAGGTTCATCCAGATCCGCTCGGAGGCCTCTGTGGATACGCCGGGCAGCGATTTCGGGATTGGCGGGGCCACCGAATAGGTGAACTGCACGAACGGCGCGCCGGGCGACATCGCGACGAAGGCATCGCGGATCAGCTTGAGGCGGGTCAGCATCGGCTTGGTGACCAGCGGAAGGCCTGAAACCACGGCGGAGGCGGGTTCTTTCAGCACATCCCACAGCGTGTCGCGCAGCGCGTAGGCGTCGCCCTGCACCACGGTGGCCTGCGGATAGCGTTCGCGCAGCAGCGCGCAGAAGGTGGGATTGAATTCGACCAGCACCAGGCGCTTCTGGTCCACGCCATGCGCAAGCAATGCGGTGGTGATGGCGCCGGTGCCGGGCCCGAGTTCGACGACCGGACCCTTGGCATGGATATCGACGTATTTCGCCATGGTGCGGGCGAGAACTTTGCCCGACGGCATCACCGCGCCCATATGCAGCGGCTTCTCGATCCAGGAACGGAGAAACCGTACCTCGTCGTCAAGACGGAGTGGCTTCTTCAACGTACGCGCGGACGAGTGCAGAGGCATGTCGCTTCCAGGCAGACCGCGGAACGGCGGAACGTCAGAATTTCGTCATAAAGAGGTACAGGCAGCGCTTGAAACGGTCAAGCTTCACCGCCGCTACGAACTGGCGCGGGTGCCGAAGAAGTCCTTGACCTTAGTAAAGAAACCGGCCGCTTCAGGTTGCGTTGCACCCGACGACAGTTTCTCGAATTCGGCCAGCAATTCCTGCTGTTTCTTGGTCAGGTTCTGCGGCGTCTCGACCACGACCTGGACATACATGTCGCCGGTCTGGCGCGAGCGCAGCACCGGCATGCCCTTGGACGCCACGCGGAAACGGCGGCCGGACTGGGTGCCGGAGGGGACTTTGACCTTGGTGCGGCCGCGATCGATAGTCGGCACCTCGAACTCTCCGCCCAGCGACGCCGTCACCATGGAGATCGGCACCCGGCAGTGCAGGTCGGCGCCATCCCGCTGGAAGAAATCGTGCGCGGCCAGCGACAGGAAAATATAGAGATCGCCCGACGGCCCGCCGCGGGCACCAGCTTCGCCCTCGTTGGCGAGGCGAATCCGGGTGCCGTCCTCGACGCCTTGCGGAATATTGACCGACAGCGTTCGCTCGCGCTCGACGCGGCCAGCGCCGGAGCAACTCGGGCAGGGATCCTCGATCATCTGGCCGCGGCCCTGGCAGCTCGGGCAAGTCCGCTCCAGCGTGAAAAAGCCTTGAGCCTGGCGGACCCGGCCGGCGCCGCCGCAGGTCGAGCAGGTCTTCGGCTTGGTGCCGGCCTTGGCGCCGGTGCCGGAGCAGGATTCGCAGGTCACCGCGACCGGGATCTCGATCTGCGCGGTCTTGCCGAGGAAGGCCTCCTCCAGCGTGATTTCCATATTGTAGCGCAGGTCGGCACCGCGCTCGCGGCCACCGCCGCCGCGTCCGCCGCGCTGCCCGGCCATGCCGAACAGGTCTTCGAAAATATCGGAGAACGAGGAGGCGAAGCCGGCACCGAAGCCGGGACCGCCGCCGCCGTGGCCCTGCTCGAAGGCGGCGTGGCCGTAGCGGTCGTAGGCGGCGCGCTTGTCGCCGTCCTTCAGGACTTCGTAGGCCTCGGCGATTTCCTTGAAACGCCCTTCGGCAGCGGCATCGCCCGGATTCTTGTCGGGATGCCACTTCATTGCCAGCTTGCGGAATGCGCTCTTCAATCCCGCATCGTCCGCGGTGCGTTCGACTTCCAGGGATTCGTAGTAGCAGCGCTTGGTGTTGGACATCAGTCAGACCCGTCCGAAATTGGTCCTCATCGCGAGGAGCATCCAAAGGATTGCATCACAAAGAATGCCGCCTCCGGCTTAACGAAAAATGGCCCCCACCCGTCGAGACGCGCTGTGCGCTGCTCAGGATGGAGGCCATCAACATTGCTCGCCTATTAGGCCGACTTCTTGTTCGGCTTGTCGTCGTCGACTTCGGTGAACTCGGCATCGACCACGTCATCCTTCGCAGCGTCCTTGGCCGCATCGGCCTCGGCCTGCTGGGTGTACATCGCCTCGCCGAGCTTCATCGAAGCCTGCGCCAGCGTATTGGTCTTGGTCTTGATCGCCTCGGCATCGTCACCCTTCAGCGCTTCCTTCAGGTCGGCGACGGCATCCTCGATGGCGCGGCGTTCGGGCTCGGCAACCTTGGAGCCGTGCTCGGCCAAGGCCTTCTCGGTGGAGTGAACCAGGGCATCGCCGTGGTTCTTGGCATCCACCGCCTCACGGCGCTTCTTGTCGTCCGCGGCGTTGGCCTCGGCGTCCTTGACCATCTTCTGGATGTCGGCTTCCGACAGACCACCGGATGCCTGGATGCGGATCTGCTGCTCCTTGCTGGTGGCCTTGTCCTTCGCCGACACGTTGACGATGCCGTTGGCGTCGATGTCGAACGTCACCTCGATCTGCGGCATGCCGCGCGGCGAGGGCGGAATGCCCATCAGGTCGAACTGACCGAGCGGTTTGTTGTCGGCCGCCATTTCGCGCTCGCCCTGGAAGACGCGGATGGTGACGGCGTTCTGGTTGTCCTCGGCAGTCGAGAACACCTGGCTCTTCTTGGTCGGGATCGTGGTGTTGCGCTCGATGATGCGGGTGAACACGCCACCCAGCGTCTCGATGCCCAGCGACAGCGGGGTCACGTCGAGCAGCAGCACGTCCTTGACGTCGCCCTGCAGCACGCCGGCCTGGATGGCGGCGCCGATGGCGACGACTTCATCCGGGTTGACGCCCTTGTGGGGCTCCTTGCCGAAGAACTGCTTCACGACTTCCTGGATCTTCGGCATGCGGGTCATGCCGCCGACCAGCACCACTTCGCCGATTTCACCGGCGGTGAGGCCTGCGTCCTTGAGCGCCTTGCGGCACGGCTCGATGGTCTTGTCGACGAGGTCCTGCACCAGCGCTTCGAACTTGGCGCGGGTCAGCTTCATGGTCAGATGCTTCGGACCGGACTGGTCGGCCGTGATGAACGGCAGATTGATTTCGGTCTGGGTGGTCGACGACAATTCGATCTTGGCCTTTTCAGCGGCTTCCTTCAGGCGCTGCAGGGCCAGCTTGTCGTTGCGCAGGTCAATGCCCTGCTCCTTCTTGAACTCGTCAGCCAGATAGCTGACCAGGCGCATGTCGAAATCTTCACCGCCGAGGAACGTATCGCCGTTGGTGGATTTCACCTCGAACACGCCGTCGCCGATTTCCAGGATCGAAACGTCGAAGGTGCCGCCGCCGAGATCGTACACCGCGATGGTGCCGGTCTTCGACTTGTCGAGGCCATACGCCAAGGCAGCCGCGGTCGGCTCGTTGATGATGCGCAGCACTTCCAGGCCGGCGATCTTGCCGGCGTCCTTGGTGGCCTGACGCTGGGCGTCGTTGAAGTAAGCGGGGACGGTGATGACCGCCTGATCGACCTTGGCGCCGAGATGGGCTTCCGCGGTCTCCTTCATCTTCTGCAGGATGAAGGCCGAGACCTGCGAGGGCGAGTAGCTC
>JAQGKA010000645.1 GCA_028290355.1 Tardiphaga sp.
GGCGCTGGCGCCGATCGACGTGCCCTAGCCTTCCACCTCCATCAACACCCGGACAAAGGCCTGCGGCGCGGCGGTGACGGAGACGGCGCCGAAGCGGAACGGCCGCACGAACGCCACCGGGCGTTCATACAGCGCGATCTCGCGCAAGGCGATGCGGGGCGACATGGAAGACGTCATCAGTCCAGCGCGCTCTGGGTCATGAAGTGTTTGCGAATCCGCGACACCAGTTCGGTGAAGACGGGATTGGCCATCACGTCGAGATTGCGTTCGCGGCCCAATGGCACGTCGTAGATCGCGGCGATGCCGCCGGGGCGCTCGGTCATCACCAGCACCTTGTCGGCGAGGAACACCGCCTCTGGAATCGAATGGGTGATCAGCAGCACGGTCTTGCCGGTCTCGCGCTGGATGCGCGACAGCTCGACATTCATCCTTTCGCGCGTCATCGCATCGAGCGCGCCAAACGGCTCGTCCATCATCATGATTTTCGGATCATGCACCAGCGCGCGGCAGATCGAGGCGCGCTGCTGCATGCCGCCGGACAATTGCCACGGCAGCTTCTTTTCAAAACCTTCGAGGCCGACCATCTTCAGCAGCGATTTTGCGCGGGCGAGGAATTTTTCGCGCGGCAGTTTCTTCATGTCGATCGGCAGCATCACATTGGCCAAAATATTGCGCCAAGGCAGCAACAACGAGTTCTGGAACACGATGCCGACGTCGCCATGCGGCTCGGTGACCTTGTTGCCTTCGACCAGGATTTCCCCGGTCGATGGCGCCAGGAGACCCGAGATCATCTTCAGCAATGTGGACTTGCCGCAGCCGGAGGGGCCGACGATGACGAAGAATTCGCCGTCATTGATGTGGAAATCCAGCGGCCGCAGCGACGGCACATCGCCGTCGCGCGTCCGGTAGGTTTTCGACACGCCGGAGATCGCGATCCCCGACGTGGCAGGCGTGGGCTGCTCGGACACAACGCGAAGATGCGCGCTTGGTTGGCTTACGCTCGTGGTCTTCATCGCTGCAGTCATTCCGAACAGTCCTGTTACTTACTTCGGCAGATAGTCGTTGCTATAGAACGACTTCGGATTTTCCTTGGCCTTGGCATCGAGGCCGCCGTACTCGACCATCAGATCGACACTGTCGATCATGTTCTGGTCGGTGACCTGGAACGGACGCCTGGCCTTGGTTTCCGGGGTGCGGTACAGCGGGATCGTCAGTTCAAAGCCTTGCGTCAGCGTCTCGATCTTGCCGCCCTTGGGGTTAGCATCGAGGATCGACTGCGCCGCGCCCTTCGGGTCCTTTTCCGCGGCTTCGACAGCTTTCGTCGAGGCCGACATGAAACGCTTCACCAGATCGGCGTTGGCCTTGACGTAGTCGGTGTTGGCGATGATGCCGGACGACACGAGGTGGATGCCGTAGTCGGCGAACTTGATCGGATAGACGTCCTTGCCGGTGGCGTCCTTGATCTTCATGGACTGGTCCATGACATAGCCGAGCAGCAGATCGGCCTGGCCGTTGATCACGGCGTTGAGCTTGGTCTGGCCATCGCCGGCGACAGTCTTGAAGTCGGACTCTTTCAAGCCGGCCTTCTTCAGGAACAGCGGCCAGATCTGGGTCATGGAATCCGCAGGCGTGATCGCCACGGTCTTGCCCTTGATATCGTCGGGCTTGCGGATGTTCTTGTCGACGAAACCCATCACCGACATCGCCGAGGTCTGCAGCAGCACGCCTGTGGAGATCACCGGGGCGCCTTTGACAGCGGCGCGCATCATGGTGGGGACGTCGACATAGCCGAAATCGGCGGTCTTGGCGGCGACGGCCTGCACGGTGGCAGCGGAGCCGCGGCCTTCCTGGATTTCAAGATCGATGCCTTCGGCGGCGTAGATGCCCTTGGCCTTGCCGTAATAGAACGGCGCGTGCTCGCCATAGACGTACCAGTTCAGCATCAGCACCACCTTGTCGGCAGCGGCGGCCGGCGTCACGGCTGCAAGCGCGGTCCAGATCAGAGCGGTCGAAAAAGCGGTAACCCATCTCAGCATGTTAGCCTCCCGTTGGTGTTGTTTCGCGGCCCTTGAGCGGGCTGCTTGTTCAATTCTCGCCGTTTACGCGGCGATGATCAGGTCCTCGCGCTGGCTGACATGCCAGGGAATCACGAAGTGCTCGATGCGATCGACGATCCAGAACAGCACCACGCCGAGCAGCGCCAGAATGACCAATGCTGCAAACATCGTCGGCAGGTCGAAGGTGCCGATCGAGCGCTGCAGCACGTAGCCAATGCCGGAATTGGAGCCGACGAATTCGCCGACCACCGCGCCGACCACCGCCAGCGTCACCGAGACCTTGAGACCGGAGAAGATCGCCGGCATCGCATGCGGGAGGTTGACGGCACAGAACACGCTGAAGCGACTGCCCTTCATGGCGCGGGCCAGATCGACCATGTCGGGATCGACCGATTTGAAACCCTGTACGGCGGAGACCACCACGGGAAAGAAGCCAAGCAGGAAAGCCGAGATGATTTTCGGAAAGATGCCGAAGCCGAACCACACCACGAACAACGGGGCGATGGCGATCTTCGGGATCGACTGCGAGAACACCAGCAGCGGATAGACGTAGCTCTCGACGGTCTTCGATCCGGCGATCAGCATGGCGACGGGAATGCCGAACAGCGCGGAGAGCAGGAAGCCGACGATGGTGGCATAGGTGGTGGGCCACGCCTGGCTCATCAACTCGGGCCAGTCGGTCCACAGCACCTTCACGACATCGCCGGGCGCCGGGATCTGATAGGCGGGAATCCGGAAGATGCGGATCGCCAGGTCCCACGCCACCACGATGAAAATCAGAAACAGGAACGGGCGCAGCCAGGCGGCGTTC
>JAQGKA010000650.1 GCA_028290355.1 Tardiphaga sp.
CCGTCAGTCCGCGCGCTCTGATCGACGTGCTGTTCGTGGCCGCCGCCTCGATCCGGCTGGTGCGGCAGCTCGCGCGTCTGTATGGCGGGCGGCCGGGCACGCTCGGCCTGATCCGGCTGCTGCGCCACGCCGTCGCCCATCTCGCCATCACCGGCGGCATGGCGGCAAGCGACAGCATGATCCAGCAGGTGCTCGGCCATGGCATCGCGGCAAAACTGTCGCAGCGGCTTGGCGAGGGCATGCTCAACGGGTTGCTCACCGCCCGGCTCGGCCTCGCCGCCATCGACGTGACGCGACCACTGCCGTTCACCGCCCTGCCGCGCCCGGCGCTCAGCGATCTCGCCAAGGACCTGCTGCGCAAGCGCGACGGCGACGAAGGCTAACGAAGCGCTGCGAACTGAATGTTGGGCGGCGCGCCTTCAGCCAATTGCGGCCAACGATAGAACGGCGTGCCCGGCGGCGGCGCCAGCTCCGGCGTCCAGTTGGTCAGCTTGTCGATCTGATAGGTCTTCATCACCACGCCGCGAAACACCGTATCGACCCGTGCCACCCGTTCGAGCCTGGCCGAGGTCGCAGCCAGCAGCGGACCGTGATCGTCCGGCGTTTGCGCGATATAGAGCCCGGTGTGGTCCTTGATCAAAGCGAAGCCGGGATCGTGAAAATCGAGGAAGCGCGCGCGTTCGTTGATCTGGATCACCGGCACCTTGTCCTTGAGATGCCAGCGCAGCATCGCATAGGTGCGGTAGTCCGAAGTCGCAATCCAGGTCGCGCCGACCTTTTGCATCTCCACCAGCGCTCGATTGGCCAACGGCGCGTAACCGGCTTCGCCGCCGACCGGATCGTTCTTGCCGATCAGATTCCACGGGCTGGCAACGCAATACAGAAACACCAAAACCACCAGCGGAATGCCCGCTGCGATGGCGGCGATGCTCCACGACACCGACGACTTGATCATGCCAGACGACCAGTTTTCCCGCCGCAGCATGGTGATATTGATGGCCGCAGCAGCAAAGCCGGCAGGCCAGATGAACATGGGCCAGGTATCGCCGATCCGCAGCGTCAGCGACTTCCACAGGAAGTAGCCGAACGGCACCCACACGCAGGTCGAAAGCAGAATGGCGACCGGCTCGCGCTGGCGGTAGCCGCGCCACGCCGTGATCACCACGGCGGACAGCACCACCGGAAGCAGGATGAAGCCGACCTGGCCGAACTGCAGCCCGAGAAAATCGCCGAGCATCCGCCATGAAAACTCATGAACAGAGGATGCACGGACGAACTGGAATTTGAACGACGCCCAGTCATGCCCGGCATTCCAGATCAGCACCGGAGACCACAGCGCCAGTGCGATCAGTGCCGCGAGCCACGGATAGGGACTGCGCAGCCAGCGTCGGCGCCAGTCCGGCACCAGCATGAAGGCCAGCACGCCGGGGATCAGCATCACGACCGTCAGCTTCGACAGCAATGCAAGGCCAGCGAAAACGCCGGCGGCGAGCCACCAGCGCGCATCGTCGCTCTCGACCAGCCGCACCAGCGACCAGATCATCGCCAGTGCAAACGGGATCATCGCCACATCCGGCGCGACCTTGGCCATCAGCAGCCCGTAATACAGCGCCGCCTCGGGCATCAGCACGGCGAAGACGACGGCACGAAGATCCTGGGTGACCCGCCGGACGATGTCGGCCAGCAGCAGCTGCGTCACCGCCATCGCCAAAATACCGGCGAAGCGAACGCCAAGACTGGTATCGCCGAAAATGGCAGTGCCGAAGCGGATGAACCAGGCGATCATCGGCGGGTGATCGAGGAACGACAGCACGCTCTCCTTCGACCAGGTCCAGTAATAGGCCTCGTCGGTGCGCAGATCGAACAGGCCGGCATAGACCAGCCGCATCGCGGTGAGCGCGACAACCAACGCGCCGACAGCACACAGCGCGCGGCGTGAGACGTTCGGATTGAGCTTATTAGGAGGCTGGGCCATCGTCATCGCCGAGCTTTTGGGCGGACGGGCGCCCGGTGTCAACTTGTTGACATTACTGGCGCAAAGCGGGCCAAAACGATTGGCGGGGCATGGTATAGGCTGCGCCGTGCAACTAAGCTTTGGCGATGGATATGGAAATCAGCAGCGGCTGGAATTATCTGGAGCAGTGTGCAAGGCAGCGCCGGCTGCCGAGCGAGGTCGGCCCTCTCCCCCCTTGCGGGGGAGAGCTGGAGAGGGGCGTAACGCGAGTCCGCATTTCGCGGCTCACCCACCTCCCTAACCCTCCCCCGCAAGGGGGGCGGGAACGCATCTGCATCACATGACCGATATCTCCCAGAAGTCAGCCATCTCCTTCCTCCGCGGCATCAGCCTGCGGCAGGTCCGGCTGGTCTGCGGGCTGGTACTGTTCGCCTATCTGTTGAGCCATTTCCTCAACCATGCGCTCGGCAATATCTCACTCGACGCAATGGACGCCGGTGTCGCCCTCCATGCGAGGTTCTGGCAGTTCACGCCGATCGCCGTCGCATTCTATTCGGCGGCAACGATTCATGCCGGCCTCGGCATCTGGGCGCTCTACGAGCGGCGACAGTTTCACTGGAAGGCGATCGAACCGCTGCAGCTCGTTCTCGGCCTGAGCATTCCCGCATTGATCGTCGCCCACGTCGTGGGGATGCGGCTCGGCCACACCCTGTTCGCGCAGGAGCGCGGCTACGAGCAGGTGTTTTACGGCTACTGGGTGCTGCTCCCTTACAAGATGTGGCTGATGTATGCCGTCATCCTGATCGCCTGGACGCATGGTTGCATCGGGCTGTATTTCTGGCTGCGGATCAGATCCTTCTTCAAACACGCAGCACCATTCCTGCTCGCAAGCGCCGTGCTGGTGCCAACGCTGGCGCTGCTCGGCCTCTATCAGGGCGGCCGAACCGTCGTGCAGGAGAGCGCGTCGCCGGAATGGCAGAAGGAGAATCTCTCGCCGCAGCAGGTCGGCACGGCGGCGGAAAACAGCGTGCTGCAGGACATCGCCGACGATTTCCTGCTCGGCTATCTCGGACTGCTCGGCCTGGCGGTGGCGGCGCGCGCCGTGCGCTTCGTGGCCGAACGCCGCGTCGGCATGATCAGCCTGTCCTACGGCAATGGCCGCACCATCCGGGTACCTGCAGGCCTCAGCGTGCTCGAAGCCAGCCTGCGTCATCAGGTGCCGCATGCCAGCGTCTGCGGGGGGCGCGCCCGGTGTTCGACCTGCCGGATTCGCGTGATCGGCGATACCGGCCTGTTGCCGGAGCCGTCGTCGCGCGAGGCCTTCGTGCTGAGCCGGATCGGCGCCGGCGGCGATCCGGCCATCCGCCTTGCCTGCCAGCTGCGGCCGACCGCCGACCTGTCGTTCTTCCAGCTGTTGGAGCCGCATCCGATGTCGGCCAATGCCCACGCCTCGCATCCCCAGAGGATCGGCCAGGAGCGCTACCTGGTCAGCATGTTCATCGACATGCGCGGCTCGACCAAGCTCGCGGAGAAGCGCTTGCCGTTCGACACCGTATTCATCGTCAATCGATTCCTCAGCGCGGTGTCGCTGGCGGTGATCGCTTGCGGCGGCCAGCCGAACCAGTTTGTCGGCGATGGCGAGCTGGCGCTGTTCGGACTCGCCTGCGATCCGCAAACCGCCTGCCGCCAGGCGCTGCAAGCCGCGGCACTGATCGCCACCAATATCGACGAGCTGAATCGCGCCCTCGAACACGACCTGCCGGATCCGATCCGCTTCGGCATCGGCATTCACGGCGGCGAAGTCATCGTCGGCGACATCGGCTATCGCGACCACATGGTGTTCACCGCGCTCGGCGACGCCGTCAATGTCGCGGCAAGGCTGCAGGACATGACCAAGAGCCTCGCCAGCGAGGCGATCGTCTCGGAAGACGTCTGCAAAATGGCTGGCGTTGACGCCGATGCTTTGCCCACACAGGAAGTCTCGATCCGCGGCCGCGTCGAACCGATGATCGTCCGCACCGTTGCCGATGCGAAGGTGCTGGCGCTGCTAATTGAGGATGTCGTTGCGGTGTAGCCGGTGGAGTACGCATGGGGGTGTTCGTCCGATTACATCTCCACGAGTCGTCCCGGCGCACGCCGGGACCCAAAAGCCGTGTGCTCTAGCTTCGGCGGCGTGACAGAGGCCTTGCCTGAACATCCACGCCAGGGGTGATGGGTCCCGGCGTTCGCCGGGACGACCTGCGGAGAGGTTGCGCCTGAACAGCCATTCATAAAATTCTCGGTCAGCTCGTTCGAACCCGCCTCGAAACGGGTGCGACGAATTTGCGATGGGTCAGACGATCCCAGAACCCGCGCACAGCGCATCGTGAATGGAGAATGGAGAATGACCATGTTTCGCAAATTGGCTCTTGGACTTGTTGCTGCAGTTTCCCTCGGCGCCATGGCGCTGGCACCTTCCGCCGCTTCGGCGAAGCCGTTCGGCGGCGGATGGGGTGGCGGCTACGGTGGCGGCTGGGGCGGCTATCATCACCACTTTCACGGCCCCCGCTTCGGCATCGGCTATGTCGGCAGCTATGACGACGATGCCGGCTGCTACGTGACCCGCCGCGTGCCGCCGCCCTATGGCTATCGCCTCCGCACCGTCAACGTCTGCGACTGATCCAGCCCTCAACCTGCATCAAGACCCTGGCTGCATCACGCAGCCGGGGTTTTCTTTTTGGATCGGCAACACACTGATCGTCGAACGTGCTGCATCGCGGTAACGATAACGAATTCTTGTTTTTCAAAATGCGTTTCACCGCGAACACGGCCAAAGCATAAATTGACTTGCCGAAAGGCGATGCGTCTATTGCTGCTTCAAGGCCTGTGACGACAGGCCTCGACACGACAGCTTCGGAGGAGGCCCATATGCTCGACAGACGAGAGATGCTGAAACGCGTCGGTAGCGGACTTGCGGCGCTTGGCGCAGCAACCAGCTTCGATCCCATCAAGGCTTTCGCGCTCGATAGCGTGACCTTGCCGTTCGACAATGGCGAACGGCCGCTGGTGAAATATCCGCAGAAGCGCCCGATGATCGGGCTGACCAGCCGGCCGCCGCAGCTCGAGACGCCGTTCGCCATTTTCAACGATGGCGCCATTACGCCGAACAATGCGTTCTTTGTTCGCTACCATCTCGCTGACATTCCGCTGTCCATCGATCCCGGCATCTTCACGCTGGAGATCAAGGGCAGCGTCGAGCGTCCGCTCAAGCTATCCCTGAAGGACATCAGGAAGCTGCCGGCGGTCGAAATCACAGCCGTCAATCAATGCTCCGGCAACAGCCGCGGCTTTTTCAGCCCGCGCGTTGCCGGCGGCCAACTCGGCCACGGCGCCATGGGCAATGCGCGCTGGCGCGGTGTGCCGCTGAAGACGGTGCTCGACAAGGCCGGCGTGAAGGCGAGCGCGAAGCAGGTCACGTTCAACGGCCTCGATGGCCCGGTCAGCGACAAGACGCCGGATTTCGTCAAGGCGCTGGACATCGATCATGCCCGCGACGGCGAGGTGATGCTGGCCTATGGCATGAACGGCGATGACCTGCCGGTGCTGAACGGCTTTCCGCTGCGGCTCGTCGTGCCCGGCTACTATGGCACTTACTGGGTCAAGCACCTCAACGAGATCACCGTGATCGACAGTGTGTTCGATGGCTACTGGATGAAAACCGCCTATCGCATCCCGGACAATGACTGCAATTGCGTCGATCCCGGCACCGCACCAAAGGCGACGATTCCGATCAACCGTTTCACGGTACGCTCTTTCATCACCAATGTGACGGACGGCGCGAAGTTGAAGGCCGGCACGACGACGCTGAAGGGCATCGCCTTCGACGGCGGCAAGGGCATCAAGGAAGTCGCGGTCTCGATCGATGGCGGCAAGACGTGGATGCCGGCAAAACTCGGCAAGGATCTCGGCAAATATTCATTCCGCGAATGGAAGCTGCCGGTGAAGCTTGCGGCAGGCCCCCATGAGATCAAGGTGCGCGCCACCAACAATGCCGGTGTGGCGCAGCCCATGGAGGCGTTGTGGAATCCGGCGGGCTATCTGCGCAACGTCGTCGAGACCGTCCGCGTCACGGCCACCTGAAGGGATCGACCATGAAAAACATGATGCATGCGCTGATCACTGCAACGGCCGTCACCGTCGGCAGCGGACTGGTGACGCTCCACGCCAAACCGGTCACCTACGTGCTGCCCGACGAGACCGCGGCGTTCAAGCCGGGACCGGGTGTCGAGGTCGCGCAGAACAACTGCACGGCATGTCACTCGGCGGACTACATCCAGACCCAGCCGCGCGGGGCGAAATTCAAGAAGGATTTCTGGCAGGCGGAAGTGACCAAGATGATCAAGGTTTACGGCGCTCCGATCGACGATGGTGACGCCAGCAAGATCGTCGACTACCTGACCGCGACCTATTGAAGCCGCACCTGCCCGGCGACGGAACCGCACAGAATCGTATCGGGCGTGCCAATCGGCCGCATTGCCCCGGAATTGGAACTCGCGGCTTTGCAACCTCCGCCGCGCTGAAAAGCGGCAAAAGCAGCCAAAAAGGCGCAAAATCGCAAAATACCGGCGTGTTTCGTCAATTTTTGCACGTCGTTTAAGCTATCAAGCTTGGCAATGAGGGCGTAACGTGCGCATGTCGGATATGCCGGTTTGCGGGGACCGACAATTCGTTATCGTTTTTTAATCCCGCGGAGACGACGTGATGGCTAAAGGTACTGTTAAGTGGTTCAACGCGACCAAGGGCTTCGGATTCATCCAGCCCAGCAATGGTGGCAAGGACGTGTTCGTTCATATTTCGGCAGTTGAGAAGGCTGGTCTTTCTTCCCTGAACGAAGGACAGACCGTTGAATACGAGGAAGTCGCGAACCGCGGCAAGACCTCGGCTGAAAACCTCAAGGTTTGATGCGATGGCGTGATCCGGACTCACTCCCTCGACATTTAATCCAGGCCAGTCTCCGACAAGATCACGTTTCAACAACATAGAGCGCATTCGGCAAGAGCGGTTTCCAAAAGTCTCCTCTCTTGCGACGCAATCAGGTTCACGCAGATTGCGCTAATTCGATCCGCGGTGTGCGCTCTAGCCTAACTTTTGAAGTCCACGCGTTCGCTTCGGCGACGCGTCGGCGCTCAATTTTCCTTCACCCATT